>NZ_DOPT01000070.1:0-6518 GCF_003512625.1 Herpetosiphon sp.
CGAGGGGTCGGGGGTGAGGGAACAACTTAACCCGATCCCCGACCCCCATCAACCGATCCCCAACGTTACTCCGTCACCATCACAGGTGGGGCAGTTTGTTCAGCGCTGCGTTCTTGCAGCAACTCAAAGAACTTAGCGTCAGGGTCGGTAATGCTGATCAACTTGACCATGTACATCGGCTGGAGCGCTTGATGATCTTCTTTGCGGAAGGTGTAGATGCCTTTTGGCCCTTCAAAGCTCATACCTTCGAGCGCTGCGATCAAGGCATCGGCGTTGGTATCGCCCTTGGTTGCTTCCAAACCGCGCACGGTTGCGATGCCTGAGGCCATCCCGCCAGCGGTGAAGAGATCGGGGTATGAGCCATATTTAGCTTTGTGCTGCTCAACCAACCAATCGTTGACTTCGTTCTTGGGCAGGGTGTAGTGGTAGGCAATCATGCCAACCGAGCCAACCGCATCGGCATAAACCATCGGCATGGTCACGTTATCGCCAAAGCCAGTCGCCAAGGTCAATTTATCGAGCACGCCTTGCTCTTGCATTTGCTGGAACAAGCGTGGAAAGTTGGCTCCGGCCCAAGTGACCATCAACACTTTGGCCTGTTTTTCGTCGGCAGCATCGAGCAATTTTTGCAAATAGGGGGTAAAGTCGGTTGTATCGGCGGGAATAAACACATCATCCGAGACGAAGGTGCCACCGTTGGCCTCGATGATCGAGCGCCACGAAGCGGCTGAGCCTTTGCCAAAATCGGTATCGGGAGCCAATTGTACAAACTCTTTGCCAACGTTCTCGACCATATACGGGCCGGCGGTCAAGGCATCTTGCAAGGTATTGCGGCCAGTGCGGAAGACGAAGCGATTGAAATTCGAGCCAGTAATTTGTGGCCCAGCCGCTGGATCAATCATCGCAATGATATTGTTTTCTTTGGCAATTTCAATCACGGTCAAGGCGCTTGAGGTTGAGGCACAGCATTGCAGCAATTCCACGCCATCTTTTTCGATCAACTCACGCGCTAATTGACGAGCGCGTTCGGGGTTGTTTTCGTCGTCTTTGACAATCACTTCAATTGGGCGGCCAGCAACTTGCATTGTGCCGTTGGTGGCATACTCCAAACCCAACATAAAGCCATTGATTTCTTGGGTTCCATACAACGACAAGGCCTTGGATTGATCGGTGATCAGGCCAATTTTGATCGGTTTGCCAGTCGCGGCAGCGCTATCGCTGGTTGGCGCGGCGGTTGGTTCGGTGCTTTCTGTCGTTGCGGCAGGCGCGGTCGTCGCGGGAGGAGCTTCGGTGGCTTGGGCTGAATCGCTGGTTGGATTGGTGGCGGCAGTTGGTTCAACTCCAGTGCCACTGCTACAGGCAGCCAACAGCTGAATTGCAGTAACCAGAATTACCAACATCGAAATCAAACGCTTCATTACGTGCGTCCTCCTTTGGACTATGCAATTGAAGTAGCTCTCACTTCAGCATAGCAAAGGCCAGTTACACTTGAGTTACAGTTGATGCAGCGTTTGTTCGGCTCGTTGGTAGGCGGCTTTGGTGGTGGGCATTGGAGCTAAGCCCAAATCGTGCTCAAGCACTTGTTGGCAACGTTGATAGCTGCGTTGCAATTGCACCCGATTGCCAAGTTGGGCATAGGCCATAAAGCTAGCTTGATAGGCGTTTTCTTGATAGGGATCAGCTTGTAAAGCGGCTTCGGCCCACTCCAAGGCTTCGGTTGGTTGCTGTTCAGCCAACAATAATTGGGCTAATTCGCAGGCAGCTTGCACAAAATGATGGCGCAATTGCTCACGCACAGCATTCGCCCAATCGCTATACAAACAATCGCCCAAAAAATCGCCAGCATACAAATTGAGTGCTTGGCGATAGTAATTAATGGCTTCTAGTGGATTGCTAGCGTGGTTGGCACGTTGCAGCAATTGCTCAAAGCGTAGCACATCCAGCTGAATTGGCGCAGTATCAAACGCCAAACGATAGGCAGTATTACGGCGTTGAATATAGCTTGAGGCTTGGCGCGTCGGGCGTTCTGGCTCCAACACAGCGGTTAGCGCATTCAGGGCAACTTTAAAGTGGGCTTCGGCTTGATTTGGGGCTAAATCAGGCCAGAACAGATCGCAAATTTGCTCACGCTGAATCCATTGGCCGCGTTGGGTAATTAAAATCCCAAGCAAGGCGATTGCCGATTTACGACCCCAATTGAGCACTTCGCTTGAGCCACGCCAGGCCCGCATTTGGCCAAAGGCTTGCAAATGCAACACTTGTGGGGTTTGCCAGCGGCTAGGTGGCAAAATCAAATTGGGCTGTTCGTGGATGATAATCCCGCTGCTGGCTGGCTCGCTTCCTAGCTGCCCAAGTTGTTGCAAGGCATTAATTCGTGCCTCGGTCATTACCAACATGCCCAGCGAAATAATCGTGTGGGTACGTTCGAGCCACCAGGCCAAGGCTTCTGGCTCACGATCCAAGGCTTGCTTCAAAAATTGGGTCATCACATTGGTTGAAAGATGGGTAACGAGCATGCTGTGAACTGGTGAAATGCCTTGTTGGGCACGTTGCACCGCCACCTCACGCCAATAATCGGCATAGGTTGAGGTTGTGCCTTGGGCTAAATCGATCTCGATTGAATGAATGGCATTGTAGAGCGCCATTTTGACATGCTGCTGCGGCAAGCTGGCATACACAGGCACATGGTTAGCAACAATTTGCTCGGACACATGATCAACAAAATCGGGCAAGAGTTGATGAAAAACACGTACTACCTGTTGCATACGCTACTCCTCAGCGGTGAGGTAATGATTGGTCGATGCAGGTGGGGTGGGCTAAGCCTTGAACCAATATTATAGCAGAGCCATGAAAATCAAAAGGCAGAAGACAAAATCAAAAAACCTATTTCCGCCAGAGCCGAATGTTACCGCAGAGTCGCAACGTGTTGATAAGGATGAGGGATGAAGAACATCGAGAGATGGAATTGGAACCACGAAGAACGCGAAAAACGCGAGGTAATTTACCTTCGTGTTCTTCGTGTTCTTCGTGGTTAAAAAAGCTCTGCGCCTCTGCGTTAAAAAAATAGCCCACGAGCGACTGATTAGACTTGAAGTTGAAGGTACTTGCCTACAAGCCTAAAAACAATTCATGGAAACGGGCATCGCCAGTTAATTCGGGGTGAAAAGCGGTTGCCAAGAGTTTACCCTGACGAGCCGCCACAATCCGCCCATCATCTAAACTGGCTAAAGTTTCGACGGCCTCACCCACCTTATCGATCTGCGGGGCACGGATAAAAACTGCATGAAATGGTGCTTCGCCAAGCACTGGCACCTGCAAGTTGGTTTCAAAACTATCAACTTGGCGACCAAAAGCGTTGCGTCGCGCAGTAATATCCATCAAACCAAGCGCTGGCTGGCCTTCAACTCGACCTTCGGCAATTTCCTTGGCCAGCAAAATCATGCCAGCGCATGTGCCCCAAATTGGCATGCCTTCGGCGGCTCGTTGCTGAATTGGCTCCAGCAAATCGAAGCGCACCAACAATTTACCAATCGTCGTGCTCTCGCCACCAGGAATAATCAAACGCTCAACTTGGACTAATTGTTCAGGCAAGCGCACCTGCAAGGTTGCCACGCCCAAGCCTTGGAGCATTGTTTCATGCTCAATAAACGCGCCTTGCAGCGCCAAAACTCCAACCGTCATTGCTTTATTCCTTTTTGAATATAAAAAAGAAGGCAATCGGCTAGCATCGTTGCTGCTTTGCCTTTTGCCTTCTGCCTTTTGACTTTATAACATTACCAACCGCGTTTGGCGAGCAACTCGTTCTCTGGGATGGTATCGATGTTGATGCCGACCATGGCTTCGCCCAAGTTG
The DNA here is from genome assembly GCF_003512625.1 of Herpetosiphon sp. Lineage (NCBI taxonomy): Bacteria > Bacillati > Chloroflexota > Chloroflexia > Herpetosiphonales > Herpetosiphonaceae > Herpetosiphon > Herpetosiphon sp. The sequence goes on from NZ_DOPT01000070.1 coordinate 3,853, forward strand.
CGGCTAATTTCGGCCAAAAGCTTGGCATCGCGGAAGTGGGTGGTTGCTTCAACAATTGCTTTAGCGCGTTTGGCAGGATTGCCCGATTTGAAAATCCCTGAGCCAACGAACACGCCATCAACACCCAATTGCATCATCAAAGCAGCATCGGCTGGAGTTGCAATCCCGCCAGCAGCGAAATTGACAACTGGTAAGCGGCCTAATTCAGCAATTTGCTTGACCAATTCATAGGGAGCTTGCAAGTTTTTGGCAGCCACAAACAACTCATCGGGATCGAGGGTTTGCAAACGGCGAATTTCGGCGAACATCGTGCGAGCGTGGCGCACAGCTTCAACCACATTGCCCGTGCCAGCTTCGCCCTTAGTGCGAATCATGGCTGCGCCTTCGGTGATGCGGCGCAAGGCTTCGCCCAAATTACGAGCGCCACAGACGAATGGCACTTTGAAATTGTGCTTGTTGGTATGATGTTCTTCATCAGCAGGCGTGAGCACTTCGCTCTCGTCAATATAATCAACCCCAATCGCTTCGAGGATTTGCGCTTCAACAAAGTGACCAATCCGTGATTTAGCCATCACAGGAATGGTGACTGCTTCAATGATGCCTTGGATCATTTCGGGGTCGCTCATACGAGCCACGCCGCCATCCTTACGAATATCGGCTGGAACCCGTTCGAGCGCCATCACGGCGACTGCGCCAGCTTCTTCAGCAATTTTAGCTTGGTCTGGCGTAACCACATCCATAATCACGCCGCCCTTGAGCATTTGGGCCAAGCCGACTTTGGTGGTAAATGTTGAAGTTTCCATTGCAATTCCTCTGGTGGATTGATGATTTTGAGTGTCGTTTGATTAGACAGGCGCTATTGTACCATGGCTGATTGTGACAATCGATAAACATTGCGGGGGGACAAAGGGGGACAATCGTGCATGATCGGCAATTTTGACGGCGCAAGGTAGCCTATGGTACGATCAGCCCAATCAATCATAAATTGCTATTCAAATGTTGTGCAAACAGTTGGGGGAAATCCGGTGCAAATCCGGTGCAGTCCACGCTACGGTAAGCCTTTGGCCAAGCCCGAATACCCATTGAATAGTTGATTTCTGGGTTGGCTTGCGTTGGCACAAGCACAACCAACGCGTTGTTATCTGTTCCTTAGCCAACTGGCTAAGGTTTTTTTGATTTAGGAGGCACGCATGCTCCGACGAGCAGCCATCCATCGCTGGTTATTGGTTTTAGTCGCGCTATTTGTGGCCATGCCAGTTGCGGCGCAAGCCCCGACCGAAGGCGCAAAAGCTGGCGCGTGGATTGTCACTCAGGCTCAGGCCGATGGCAGTTTTCCTGGCTTTGGGTTGGGCGAAACCGCCGATGCCGTCTATGCCTTGAAGGCAACTGGCTTGAAAGTTGATCTCAACGTTCAAAGCTTTATCGAAAAAAATGCTAGTGCAATCGCCGCTAAGCCTGGGGTTGCCGCCAAGTTTGTGTTGGCCGAATTGTTGCTGGGCTACAATCCTCGCGCCGTTGCCGGAACCGATTTGGTCGCGGCTGTAACTGGCAGCTACAAAGCCGATAGTGGTATGTATGGTGGCGATGTCACGACCCATGCCTTGGCTTTGTTGGCCTTGAATGCTGCTGGCGCACCAGTCGAAAACAAAGCGATCAACACCTTGAACTCGGTCCAAATCGCCGATGGATCATGGTCGTTCAGCGGCGATACAACTGCTGGCGCTGGCGATACCAATACCACCGCTTTGGTAGTACAAGCCTTGGTTGCGATTGGTCAAGGTAAGAGCGAAGCTGTTACCAAGGCGCTGAGCTACTTGCAAAGCCAACAAAATAGTGATGGTGGTTTTCCCTATTCGAAGGCTTCGAGCTATGGCAGCGCCACCGATGCCAACTCAACCGGCTTGGTAATTCAAGCGATTGTGGCAACTGGCGGTAATCCAACCGCTGCACCTTGGGCGACGGCGACTGGCAATCCATTGAGTGCCTTGTTGAGCTTGCAAAATGCCAGCGGTGCGTTCCGCTACGATGCAGCAACGCCCGATGATAATGCGTTTGCGACATATCAAGCTACGCCTGCTTTGTTCTATGTGACCTATCCTTTGACCGCCTTGGTGACAGCACCCCAACCAACTGCTGTGCCAAGCACACCTGTGGCAACCGCTACCCCCAAACCAAACACCCCAATTACCTTGCCCGACACTGGCGCACCTGCATTGCCATTATGGCCAGTGGTGATTGTGTTTGGCTTGGCTTGTATTGTGGCTGGTTTACGTTTGCGCCGCGTCGCTTAATCTATATATTCCCTCACCCCCTCACCCCATCTCCCGCCCAGCAGGCGAGGGGGGAGCCGCGAAAAGCCCCTCGCCCGCCGCAGTGGGAGAGGGGTTGGGGTGAGGGCATTCTTTACCGAAAATGATTGGCTAGGATTCGCCATCGATGTTCATGCCCTCGCCCTCTCGCCCACCCAGCGAGGCGAGGGGAACCAGCCCAATTAAGTGCCCATCTCCCTGCGAGGCGAGGGGAGCCGCGAAAAGCCCCTCGCTCGCCGCAGTGGGAGAGGGGTTGGGGTGAGGGCATTCTTTACCGAAAATGATTGGCTAGGATTCGCCATCGATGTTCATGCCCTCACCCCCTCGCCCAGCGAGGCGAGGGGGGAGCCGCGAAAA
>NZ_DOPT01000109.1:0-48247 GCF_003512625.1 Herpetosiphon sp.
CGTTCGATTGAGCTTAACTGCTGGTTGATCGCGTTGCCACCAGCCGATTCCAACCGCCAAACCGAGGCCAACAACTCCACCGATTAACAGTAGCCAACGAATGCGTCGTCGCATGACATCGCCTCCTATTAAATTGTAGCGCCCAGTGAATCCCCAATTAGTCCACTGAATGGTATAGGATTAAGCCTATCACGAATCGGCTTACGAGCCACTTAACTAGGCCTTTTTTAACCTAGGACTATTGCGCTATTTTGGACTGAACCTATGTTACTGATGGGGCTATCCAAAAGTCGTGCTATTTGCTATGAGGCTTAGCAATAGCTTGTGCTAAAGTTGCAACACCGCTGAATTGGGCTTACAAATACTGATTATTCCTAGCGAAGGATTGTTGTGATGCTTGCTTTTCAACCTAGCAACCAAGAATTAAATGAAGCTAGTCTGGTTGCTGGGTTGCGCCAGCGCGACGATGCAGCCTTTAATTATTTTTTGCAAACCTTCGCACCACAGCTGCAACGCTTAGCTCGGCGCTATGTTTACTCCGATGATGAAGCTGATGATATTGTGCAAGAGAGTTTTATTCGCGCGGCTGAGCACATCAATCGTTTTGAAGGCCGTAGTAGCCTTGGCACATGGCTGCATCGTATTACGATCAACGCTGCGCTCGATTATCGCCGTCGCCAACGACCCCAAACCAACTTGAATGAACTCGATGAGCGAATGAGTGTTAGCGATTTGGGCGATGCCACGCTTTCGGCTGAATTAAGCCAATATATTTATGCAGCACTGGAAACGCTGCCAACCCGCCAACGCATGGCGATCAATTTGTGTTATTTGCAAGGAATGACTGCCCAAGAGGCCTCATGCTCTTTGGGGATTAGCCCCGACACCGTGTATGGCTATTTGCAACAAGCCTACCCCACCTTGCGTCGCGCCTTGGCCTGCTACATGGCCGAAGCGTGAAACACCTTTTTGGTTTGGGGCGTATAGCTGCTGCAACATCCATCTGGCGGCAGTTCCCGCAAGGAGGTGTCCTATGCAAATCACACTTATGGTGATGTTGTGTGTCGTTGGAGCACTCGCGCTGGTGCTGGGGGAAGCCCATATGCTGCGAGTTCCAGCCAGTAGCCAATCGATTTCCCTCTATACTTGGCGATTGGCAGTCTATTTGATGTTAATTCTCAGCACATTAAGCATTATTGCGGTATTATGATACCGATGTGCTGATATCCATCGGCTCATTGCCCACCAGGCAATGGGCTTTTTTTTGACAAAAAACCATTTATTGAGATATTATCTCTTTTATAATGAGATTAATATCAATTAGCTAAGGATTTCAATGCAATGCGTCGATATAGTTTAGGGTTGTTGCTGGTATTGGTGGTTGGTTGTGGCCAAAGTACAGCCACAGTTCAGCCAAGCCAAGTGAGCCAAAGCCAACAACAAACCACCACCGCTGATCAAATCATGCCAACGGCAACCGCAATTAGCACCGCGCCAGTCAGCCAAATTCGCGTCGTTACAACCATGAGCATTTTGGCCGATGTGATTAAGCAGGTTGGTGGCGAACGGGTGCTTGTTGATAATATTATTCCCTTGGGCGCTGGCCCCGAAGATTATCAAGCTACGCCTGGCGATAGCCAAAAAATTGCCGATGCCAATATTGTGTTTTTCAATGGCCATGCGCTTGAGGAATGGCTCGAACCCTTGTTCGAAAATGCTGGGGGCAGCGAGCAGCCAAGGATTGAATTATCTGCTGGTTTTGCAGTGATTGAAGAAGAACATGCTGAAGAAGAACACGCTGATGAAGAACATGCTGATGAGCATGCTCACGAAGAAGGCAACCCGCACTTTTGGCTTGACCCAACCTATGTGATGTCGTATACCCTGACGATTCGCGACCAACTTAGTGCGATCGATCCCAGTGGCAAGGATGTCTATGCAGCCAATGCCGAAGCCTATCTTGGCCAATTACAAGCGCTCGATCAAGAATTGCAAGGCTTGGCGGCCCAAATTCCGGCTGAACGGCGCAAACTCGTGACCAACCACGATGCCTTTCCGTATTTTGCCCACCACTATGGCTTTGAAGTTGCTGGCGTGTTGTTGGATAACCCCGAAGCCGAGCTTTCGGCTGGCGATTTAGCGGCTTTGGTCGAGAGCGTTAAGGCCAGCGGCGTGCCGGCAATTTTCTCTGAATCGCAGTTCAACCAAAAAACTGCCCAATTGCTGGCGGATGAAGCTGGGATTGAAACCATTGCGGTGTTGTATACCGACACTTTAGGCAGCGATACTGCAACTTCCTATATCGACATGATGCGGTACAATATGAATACTATTGTTGCTGCGCTCAAATAACGCACACGTGATGTATGGCAGTAGCTATAGGAACAGCAGCGGCTGTTGCCTATAGCTTCTTGCGTTAACGAAGGATTTTTCTATGGCAGCGGTTGCTTCCCAAGCGCATATTCGGCTTCAATCGGCCACCAGCCTGGCCCCAGCGCTTGAAGTTCGTCAACTTAATATTCGGTATGATCAACGCACGGTGCTCAGTGATGTTTCGTTTCAGGCCCAATCGAGCCAATTAATTGGGATTATTGGCCCCAACGGTGCTGGCAAAACTTCGTTGATCAAAGCAATTTTAGGCCTAATTCCTTCAACTGGCCAAATTTTGGTGGCTGGCCAAGCTTTGGCCAAGCGTTCGCGCAAAGTGGCCTATGTGCCGCAAATTAGCGCGGTCAATTGGCGCTTTCCTGCCAGTGTGCGCGATGTTGTGCTGATGGGGCGTTATGGCCAGCTTGGTTGGCTGCGTCGCCCGAAAAAAGCCGATTATGCGCTTGCCGATGCTGCGCTTGAACAAGTCAATATGCAAGATTTTGCCGAACGTTCAATCGCTGATCTTTCGGGTGGTCAACAACAGCGAGTCTTTTTGGCGCGAGCATTGGCCCAAGAACCCGATGTCTTGTTGCTCGACGAGCCAATTAGCGGCGTTGATGTGCCCACGCAAGAGGTGATTTTGCATCTGCTGCGTGATTTGAGCAGTGCAGGCCGCACCCTCTTGGTGACGACTCACCATTTGCAACATCTCGAACATCATTTTGATGCCTTGCTCTGCTTAAACCAATGCCTGATTGCTTATGGTCCGCCGACCGCCGTTATGACTCGCGAAGTAGTTGAGGCCACGTTTGGGCGTTCGTTGGTTTTAGTGCCAAGCGCCGAGCGCATTATTCTCGATTGCAATCATGGCAATTGCACCGAAAAACAGACTTTGATTAACCGCGACGGATCAGCGAATAATTAATAGATTGGTTGTGATTGGGCTGAAATTATGCCCTCACCCCCTTGCCCCCTCTCCCGCCCGCGAGGCGAGGGGGAACGACGAGGCTGATAACTTTTCGCCCGATCAGTGGGAGAGGGCTTGGGATGAGGGCGTACTAAATACCGATCCCCGACCCCTGTCAACCGATCCCCAACTCAAAAAAGGTTCCTAACCCATGAAATGTACCGATTTTTGGAACTGTGTCGTGGTTCCCTTACAATTTGCGCCGACTCAACGCGCCCTGCTTGCCGCGATCCTGATTGGAATTCTGTGTTCGGTCGTGGGCGCATTTGTGGTGCTGCAAGATTTATCGTTTATTGGCGATGCCTTGGCCCATGCCTCGTTTCCTGGCGTGGTGATTGCCTCGATGCTCGGCTGGAATATTGCTTTGGGCGGGGCGATTTTTGGGGTGGCTACCGCCTTAGGTGTTGGCTGGATTACTCGCCGCTCCAAAGTTAGCCTTGATACTGCCATCGGGGTGTTGTTTGCTGGCATGTTTGCCTTGGGCATTTTCCTGCTTTCGCGTGATCGTGGCTACAACAAAGAACTATTTGGCTTGCTGCTTGGCGATATTCTGGCGGTGCGTCAGAGCGATCTCTGGACGATTGTGGGAGTTGGCGGATTAATTCTGGTGGTGATTGCAGCGCTCTACAAAGAATTAGTGCTAATGACCTTTGATCGCACTGCGGCGGCGGCCCAAGGCTTGCCCGTAGGATTTTTGCACTATCTGCTGCTCAGTATTATGGCGATCACGGTGGTGGTGGCAATTCAAAGCATCGGCATTGTGCTGGTGGTGGCGATGTTGGTTACGCCTGCGGCAACCGCTTCGTTGGTGGTGCGACGCTTTTGGTCAATGATCGTTTGGGGTTCAGTGCAAGGGCTGATTGCGGCAACGATTGGCATTTACGTTTCGGCCTATATCGATGGCGTACCAACTGGCTCATCGATTGTTTTGGCGCATACAGCGATCTTTTTGCTGGTATTGGTGCTTGCGCCGCGCAAAAATGCTTTAGCTGGCTTGTTTCAACGCAAAGTTGCTGACTAACTAGGTACAATCGTTGCTCACACCTGAATTAGGCCCATGCTAACGATTTAGCATATTCCACATGCATTGATTCTTTGGTAGGATACGATCTTACTATCACGCATGAGGACTGCTTATGGCCGATTTAACCTTGAACCACGATCAAATCCTTTTAGGTGATTGTCGTGATGTTCTTCCATTACTGCCACCAGCCAGCGTTGACCTCATTTTCGCTGACCCGCCCTATAATTTGCAATTGCGTGGCGATTTATTACGCCCCAACATGACGCATGTTGATGCAGTTGATGATGATTGGGACTCATTTCGTGATTTTGCTGCCTATGATGCGTTTACACGTGCTTGGCTGCAAGCATGTCAGCGTGTTTTAAAAGATAATGGCACAATGTGGGTGATTGGTAGTTATCACAATATCTATCGGGTTGGTACAATTTTACAAGACCTTGGCTTTTGGATTTTAAACGATATTGTTTGGATTAAGCGTAATCCAATGCCAAATTTTCGTGGTGTACGCCTAACCAATGCCCATGAGACATTAATTTGGTGTGCGAAATTGCCAGGCCAGAAGTATACCTTTAATTATCATGCCTTGCGCCATTTGAACGACGATAAGCAAATGCGCAGCGATTGGGAATTTCCGCTGTGTACTGGCAACGAACGCCTGCGGATCAACGGCAACAAAGTGCATAGCACCCAAAAGCCCGAAGCGTTGCTCTATCGAGTATTATTGGCAAGCTCGAATGTTGGTGATGTGGTGCTTGATCCATTTTTTGGCACGGGCACGACGGGCGCGGTAGCCAAACGTTTGGCGCGTCACTACATTGGCATCGAGCGTGATCCCAGCTATGTTGAAGCAGCGCGAGGCCGGATTGCCGCGATTGAGTCGCCTAGCAGCACCGATGCCCTGCAAGCCTTGCCAAGCAACAAACGGCGGATTCCACGGATTCCGTTTGGCAATTTGTTGGAGCATGGCTTGTTGCAAGCGGGCCAACAATTATGGTTTAACCGCGATCCAAACTTGGTTGCCACGCTGTTGGCTGATGCTTCGCTGCGCATGTCCGATGGCACACGCGGATCGATTCACAAGCTTGGTACAATTTTGACAGGCCAACCAAGTTGCAATGGCTGGGAACATTGGTTTTTTCAGGCGAGTGATGGTACTTTAACTTCGATTGATGTGTTGCGCCAAGAGGTGCGGCGTTTACGCGAACAAACTCCAAGCGCCGATGATTTAAGTGAGTTATGACGAACAATCTTGCTGAGGCAGTTCGAGCACAGGCTGCTCAATTAGGTTTTAATCTGGTCGGTATCACGCCTGCCAAGCCATCACCAACTTTAGCTGCTTATCAAGCTTGGGTTGAGGCCGGAATGTATGGCGAGATGGGCTATTTGGCGCGGCCTGATCGCCAAGCGCGTCGCCAAGATTTGAATGTGATTGTGCCGAACGTGCGTTCGTTGATTATCGTGGCGCTGGATTATCGCACTCAGCCGATTCCTGCCAGTTTGCTGAATGACCCCAGCCGTGGCCGAATTGCGGCCTATGCTTGGGGCATCGATTACCATGATCTGATGACCCCACGGTTACAAGAACTGGCGAATTGGCTGCAAGCCCAAATTGCCGAGCCAGTTCAGCAGCGGGTCTATGTCGATACTGGGGCGATTTTAGAGCGTTCGCATGCCCAGCAGGCTGGCTTGGGCTTTATCGGCAAAAATACCATGCTGATTAGCCCACGGCGTGGCTCCTTCTTCTTCTTGGGCGAAATTCTGACGACCTACGAATTTGCTGATTACGATCAGCCTGCCCCGCCGACGATGTGTGGCTCGTGTAGCCGCTGTTTGCAAGCCTGCCCAACCAAGGCCTTCCCCAAACCGCATGTGCTCGATGCTCGGCGCTGCATTTCCTACCTGACAATTGAATATAAAGGCTCAATTGCGCGTGAACTCCGCCCGCAAATGGCCAATTGGATTGTTGGTTGTGATGTTTGTCAGGATGTTTGTCCGTGGCAGCGTTTTGGTGTACAAAGCCAAGAATCAGCCTTTTTTCCAATTGATCATGATCGGGCAGCTCCGCCCTTGGCCAGCCTTTTGACCTTAGATCCTGCTGGTTTTGGTGAGCGCTATGGCGAGGCCGCGATTAGTCGGCTCAAGCGTGATCGTTTAGTGCGCAACGCCTGTGTGGCGGCAGGCAACTGGCGCGACCCCGCAATTTTGCCCTTGCTAGCGCCCTTGTTGCACGATGCCAGCAGCCTTGTGCGTGAGCATGCCGCTTGGGCGATTGGCCGCAATTTCGATGATTCATCTGTGATGTTGCTGCAACAAGCCTTGCAAACTGAAACCGAGCCAAGCGTGCGTAACGAATTGCAACAGAGTTTGCACGAGCGCTCAGCTTGCTAGACGTTAGTTGGCGGATCTGCTATCATCCATGGGCTTTTGTTGGCTTGTGGAAGAATTGAAACCGATGGAAAAACAGCAGACTGAAGGGCAAAAACAGGCGTGGTGGCGGCTTGGTTTGGGCGGATTCTTGTTGGTGATGATGCTGGGCTTGATGTGGCCAGCTTTTGAACGAGGCTTGGCGCGGCGGCCTGTGCTGAACTTGCAAACCCCCGACGATGGGCTTGAAGGCACCTTATTGCACGAATCCCAACTGATTCGGCGTGATCGCTCGTTGTATCGCCCCATTGTAGCCGAAGAATTTATTTCGGCTCCCTATACCCCTTTGCACCCGATGCTGCTTTCGTTTATGCCGTTTGACCCTGAGCGGCCTTTTACGGCAGGCCGTTGGATTTCGCTGCTCTCAATGCTGGCGATTGGCCTGATTATCAGCCTGTTTGTGGCTAGCCATACCCGTATTTGGTTGCTCGGTTTAGCGGTTGGGGCGTGTTGGCTGGCCTTTCCACCAGCCCAATTATGGGCCTTGCGACTCAAGCCAGATCTGTTTGCCTTGAGCTTTACGGCGCTGGGTTTGCTGTTGGCTAGTTGGCGTGAAGGGCGTTGGTTTGGTTGGGCGGCAGTGTGTTTTGGCTTGGCATTTTTAGCCAAACAAACCTTGGCGATGGCTCCGCTGGCGGTTGGGCTTAATTTGCTGCTGCACGATTGGCGCAAAGGCCTGAAATTTGGCACGCTTGCCGTTTTGGCGGCAGGCTTGCCCTATCTCGCGTTGGATCTTGTGACCGCTGGCTGGGCGACGCGCCACATTTGGGGCTTGCATCGCTCGGAGTGGTGGAGCTTTGATCTGATGTGGAAATATGTGCGATTGCTTGGCTGGTCGTTGCCTTTGGTTGGCTTGGCGCTGCTGGGCTTGGGCTTGTACTGGCGACATTATGCCATGCGCCAAGCGGCCTTGTATGCCACGCTGGCTCCAATTTCGTTGTATGGAGCGGGCGAAGTTGGGGCGCACCATAATCATCTTTTAGAAACAATGCTAGCGTGGTGCTTGGCTGGTGGCTTGGCGGCTGGTTTGCTGATTAACCTTGGTTTGAGTAAGCAAGGTTGGCGGCGGGCAGCGACGGCGCTGGCGATCGGTGGCTTGTTGCTGCAAGGCTGGTGTTTACGCCAAACCCCCAGTTGGTATGGGGGCGAGTTTGGCATTCTCGATTTGGCGCGATTTGTACCCTATATTCAATCTAAGCCCGGCGATGTATTGCTCGATAACCCGGGCTTGGCGATTGCGGCGGGCAAACCCTTGATTTTCGATGATCCTTCGACGATGGGGCCAGCGATTGAGAGTGGCGTTTGGCCAGCTCATGGCTTCTATGAAAGCATTCGGCAACGCCGTTGGAGCTTGATTATGCTGCCGTTTAACGTGCAAACTGATCGGCGCGATGCGACGGGACGCTGGACTGAAGAGAGCATTCGCCTGATTGACGAGCATTATCAACTAGAATTTGCCGATATCGTGTTTACCTACGTGCCAAAGCCCTAAAACGCAATTGCCACCATCCCCTCCGAGACGGTGGCAATTCTTTTTTTCAAACAATACACTCTAACCAAAGGACCCGTGGATACGGTTCGACAGCTTCAAAGCTAAACAAACTCCTAACTGTTATGGCTAAGCGAAGCGGCTGCCTGCCGAGGAGACCCCTCGCAGGGGCTGGGCTTGCTAGCGTTCCTTGCGGCTGACCTTAAAATTACGGTTATTGTCACATCACGCAAGAACTATAACAATGCTTCACATTGATAGCCGAGCAGCAGATGGGTGTTCGTCGGTGATCAGTCACCACCAGCCCGAGCCACGTGCCTGTCTTTGTGCGTTTCCTCATAACACTAATTAATGAATGTGTTAGTTTCGACGCACCACCGACTATTTCCAACGGCCATTCCGTTGGTCGATAGCGGTGACCAATGTGGGGTTTGGTTTGGTTTGTTTAGGTGCTGTTCCCGCTGAACCGTATCCATACGGGTTACACTGTTAATATACTTGGCAGGCTGGTTAACTACAAGCGCTTCATCGCTGTTTTACGATGAAGCGCTAAAATGGGCAATTTTTGGCTTGAAATGGCTTGGGTTAAGGCAATTGTGTCAAAAATTAATTAAGAAAAATACCTAGGGTCAATTATTGAAAAATGAAAAAAATACCTAGGACTAAAAAGAAGGTCACAACTGCGATTAACACAAACTGGAGGGTTGTCGTAAATTTTGCCCGTGGCGAGCTGGCGAGATCATTGCTGGCTTGAATGCCAAGCGTTGATGAAGCAGCCGCATTTGGTCGATTGACCTCGATCGGTTTAGCCTTGGGCTTACGTTGTTGGGGCTTGGTAAACTGATCGACCAATAGATCCTCGGATGGCTCAGGCAATGGGATGGTAAATTGGCTGGGGGTACGGCGTTGCAGCGCATGTTGCAATTGGCTGACAAATTCACCAACCGATGTTTGGCGCTGGCTTGGCTGTTTGGCCAAGGCTTGTTCGATGACGTGGGCGATTGTTGGTGAAATATCCGGTATAACATCTTGCAGTGGCGGAATTCGCTCTTGCAAGATTTTTTGCACCAACTGTGGTGAGGCTGTATCGGTGCCAAAAGGCCGTGAATTGGTCAAGGTTTCATAGAGCACCAAGGCCAGCGAGTAGAGGTCCGAGCGTGGCGAGGCTGGCACTTCTTGCATAATTTCTGGGGCCATGTAGGCGATTGTGCCAGTGACATTGCCGGTTTTGGTGAGCCGAATATATTGGGCCGTGCTGGCGATGCCAAAATCGGCTAAAACGGCTTGACCATTGTTGCGAAATAAGATATTGCTGGGCTTGATATCGCGGTGAATAATCCCCTTGCTATGAGCATATTCCAAGGCATAGCCAATATCGATGCCCATTTTGATCACATCTTCGACGGCGAGCGAGCTAGCGATCATGCGCTCCAATAACGAACCATTCTCGATGTATTCGAGCGCAATAAAATAGACCTCCTCGTCTAGTTGGGGATGGGGCACTGCTCCGGTCTCATACGATTGGACAATATGCGGGTGATGTAAAATCCGCACAGCGTCAGCCTCGTTGAGAAAACGGGTTAACAATTCGCCGACATGGATCAGCATTGAAGGCAAGACTTTAAATGCGGTTGTGCCAAACTGTGGATGTTCAGCCTTATAGACAACCGCCATACCGCCTTGGCCGATCTGCTCAGCTAGATGATACTCCCCAAGTTGAAGATTACTTAAGTTTTGCATAGAGGGCCACCTAATGCTAAACATAGCTTGTGATCATAGACAGAGCGCACTGGTGGGTGCGCTCTTTTGCTCCTGATCGTCCGACAACATTATGGATTAATCGGCGGTGGTGTTGGTTTTTCGGTTGGCCGTGGTGTATTGGTTGCTGGTGGTTTTGGACACCCGCCCCGAGCTGGATCACCAGGCTCATTGGGACAATTATCGACGTTATCGGGAATTGTATCACCGTCCGAGTCAGGGATTGGTGTTGGCTGTGGAACTTCGGTTGGTATTGGACAACCATTATTTGGCCCAGCCACACCAGGACAGCCATCAACTTCATCGGGCACGCCATCGCCATCACTATCGGCTGGTGGTGGTGTATTGGTTGGTGGGACAGGAGATGCTTGTTGCTGGCTTGGCGTATTAGTTGGGCGTGGGCGATTCGTTGCTTGCGGACGCGTCGTTGCTACAACAACTGCATTGGAGGTTGCCGTGGCTACAGGTGTATCGGTTGGTTCAGGCGTTGGGCTATTTTCAGGTGTTGGAGCCAAGGTACTGGTTGCAACACCTGGATCAACCACAACCGCTGGCTGAGTACCAACAGGTGTGCCATTGCCATTGCTGGTGCTTGCACTGGTGGCTGTAGCACTGCCATCGGTGGTAAATTGCACGGCGTTTGTCGTACCATTGGTATCGTTGGGATTGACAGTGTTGCTGCTTGATAGCATATACACGCCAATTAATATCAGGCCGAGAATACCGCCGCCGATGCCTGCGATCAAGGCCTTCTTTTTATTGTTATTTGGCCGATTAACCGCAAATGTGCCTGAGCCGCCGTCAAAACCGAGATTTGGTTGTGAGCTAGGGCCAAGATTTTGATTGACCGCCGTGCCAGGCCGGGCAACCTCAATGGGCCGTGCATTGACGGTGCGATTAGGCCGTGAACTTGGCCCACGCACTGGATTTTGGCCAGTGAGTGGTTGATTCACCCCTGATAAGGGTTGGTTTACTCCTGACACTGGTGCATACATTTGCGTGCTCTCGCCAGTGAGTGCCATATTGGTTCCACTGAGTGCGCCAACTGGCTCAGGGGTATAGATTTGGGTCCCGTCGTTGGGTAACGCCACATTGGCCTGTGAGTTGGCTCCCATTGGTAAGGGTTGATTTACGCCACTCAAGGGCTGATTGATGCGGCTGTTAGGGCCACTGCCTGCTGGTGGCGTATAAATTTGGCTTCCTTCAACAGGCAAGGCCATGTTTGCGCCACTTGCTGGGCCGGCCAAACCTTGGTTTGGCTTTGAGATTGCAACATTAGCGGCGCTGGCAGCCCCAACCACTGGGTTAAACACCTGGGTGCGGGTTGAATCGCCTTCAGAACTACGTTCAGTCCGACTGCCACTTGGTCGGGCAATTGGAATCATGGGTTTGCCATGGGCATTCAACTGCACATCAGGTTTGGTTGCTGATCGCCCAAACTTTGCCTGTTTGAGGGCTTCAACAAAATCAGACATATTCTCAAAGCGTCGTTCCGGGTCTTTGGCGGTTGCCCGCTCGATAATTTGGGCGGTCAGTGGTGGCACATGCGGAGCCAATTCGCGTAATGGCGGCAGAGGTGTGCTAATAATTTTGCTTAATGCAACAGCAATATTGGCATGCATGTTGGCATATGGGTTTTTGCCTGCCAAGGCTTCATAGAGAATCAAGCCTAAGGCATAAATATCGGAGCGGGCATCGGCAATTTGGCCTTCAGCAATTTCGGGCGCGGTGTAGGCTACCGTCCCAGCAAAACCACCAGTTTTGGTCATACGGGCTTCATTGCTGACCCGGGCAATCCCAAAGTCGGCCAAAACTGCATGACCATCGTGGCGATACAGAATATTGCTTGGCTTAATATCGCGGTGAATAAACTGCTTGCGGTGAGCGTAATCGAGGGCCGAACCAATATGCAAGCCCATCTCAATCGTTGGATTGAGTTGTTGGCGTGGTTGCGTATGTAAGCGTTCGCTGAGTGTGCCACCGCCAATAAACTCCATTGCAATGTAATGGATGCGTTGACGACTATTATTTGGGTCAGGAATATCACTGGCTTCGTAGAGCTGCACAATATGTGGGTGGTGCAGTTCACGAATTGCCCGTGCCTCGAGCATGAATCGTCGGAGCGTGTCGGTATCGTGGGCAAAATAGGGGGGTAGCACTTTAAATGCTACCGAGCCATAATCGGGGTGATGCGCCCGATAGACGAGTGCCATCCCGCCGCGGCCTATTTCATCCTGCAAGCTATACTCGCCCAACTGTGTATGTTCAAACGACTCCATAGCAGCATCCTACAACGAAAACAGCGGGAAGACCGCTCTCTTCAGTACCAAAGATTAATATTTTTCGACAACTTCGTTGCTGCCCCATTATCACACCATTCGTCAGCCTTGACAAGCGGCAGCTAGAACGATCTGAGCGATGGCTACCTGCTGATGATTAAGGTTGGTATTGGGCGCTAAACCGATAAATTGGGGTTTTGTCGCCAGTTTTGGCCGCCCAAATAATATTGATCAGATAGGTGGTGTTGGCGGCAATCGGAATATTGCTCAATAATTCAGCGCTTTGGCCAGGATTGCCTGATTGAACATAGGGTTGAAACTGGCCGTTGCCATCACGATAGTATAAATACAAGTTAAAATCGTGTTGATCAGGGGTGATATTTTCGAGCTGAATCGTTACTTTACCCCCAACCGCAAGCTTAAATTGATAGTAATCGAAATTACTCGGAACCTCGCCAATAAAGTCGCCTTGACACCAGCCCCCAGCCAGCGCGATGAATCCGGCGGTCGTTGAGGCGTTATTGGCTGGCTCACCAACATTAATGCATGGTTGAAGCTGCCCGACGACAGGGCTAAACAAGCGGCTACGATTGATTCCAATCGTGACCCGCGCTGGGCCAGCTACGGCAACATTCGCATTTTCCGAGCGCAACTCTACTTGGAAGGTTTCGTAGGGTTCGGCCACTGCGTTTTGCAAAATCCCGATATTAATCAAGGCATAGCGACGTAATCCGGTGATTGTGAAGGCATTGCCAGTCCCTGTGGTTGGTGAGTAATCAGTCCCAGCAATTGCTGTCCCGTTAAAGGTTTGGTAGCGTAGATTGAGGCTGAGGCTTTCGTCGCTGAGTGCGCCATTGACGACGACTTTAAGCCAAACATTTATGCCTTCGGTGGTTTGAACATTCGTGCGTTCCCACGATACCGTTACTGCTTGCGGGCTTGCCTCTTCGGCCTGAGCGCTTGGGAACGCTACGCAACTAAGCAGAATTAAGAGGAACAATGACCAACGTTTGTAGTGCATAACCTAAAAATCCTTGTTGCTAGAATCGACGTATGAGTATGGGTTATGATGGAAGCTAAGCACAACCCTGGTGTTTTCAAGGGTTGTGCTTAGCCTGAACAACCGCCATTAGCGTGAGACACTTAAGCGATAGGTGGGTATTTTATCGCCAGTATCACTAGCCCAATACACGGCAATCAAATAGTTGGTATTCGCCGCAATCGGGGCATTACTAATCACCTCGGCCTGCTGACCGGGATTGGTAGATTGTAAATATAATTTGTAGCCCTCTTGCACATCACGGTAATATAGATAAATGTTAAGGTCATGTTGATCAGGGGTGGTGTTTTCAAGCCGAATTGTGATATTCCCAGCCGTCGATTGTTCCACATGATAATAATCGACATCACGAACAGCTTCTGTTTCAAAGCTGGTGTTACACCAACCGCCATTCACCGCAATTTGGCCCGCTGATGCGGGAAAGTCATTATTGGGTTCGCCGCCATTCACACATGATTCCATAATCCCAGCGATTGGATTCATCAGCCGTGAGCGGCGAATTGTGACGGTTACTCGGGCTGGCCCAGAGATGACGGTGTTTGCTGCATCTGAGCGTAATTCAACTTGAAAGGTCTCAGTTGGCTCTGGGTAATCATTCTTTTTGATGTGAATTTTGATATAGGCTACCCGATTATTGCCAACAATTGCCCCTTTGGTGCCACTTGGCCAATTGGTTGGTTCATAGTCGTGATTATATTCTGCTGTTTGCTGAAATGTTTGGTAGATAAATTTAAGATTGACATCATCGGTTGGGGCCGCCCCAACCACATTAATTCGCAGCCACACATCAATGCCCTCAGCGGTTGAAGCATAGGCACTGCTCCATGCGAGCGTTGCAGCGGTTGGTGCATCGGGGTTGGCAAAGCTTGCTTGTGGCAAAATACCATGGATTAATAACAGTAGAATGAGTATTCGCGCAAATTTCATAAGTACTGATACTCCTATATAGAAAGAAAACGTCGATCAGGGTGGTATTGGTTGATTGGATAACTGCCTAACCCAATCTGAATTATGCTGATGTGAGCCGCTCAATGACTAGGCCACAACTGAGCTGCCAATGCCAAATGAGCTTAACGAGAAACGCTAAGGCGATAGGTTGGAATTTTACTGCCACTACCGCTGACCCAATGCACGCCAATCAGATAATTGGTATAGGCGGCAAGCGGAGCCTCAATATATTCAGCTTGTTGATTGCCATTAATTGATTGGCGGTAGTTCTGGTAATCGCCCTGACCATCACGATAGAAAAGATAAAGATCAATGTCGTGTTGATCAGGGGTGGTGTTTTCAAGCCGAATGGTTATACTCCCAGCGGTCGATTGCACCAAATGATAGTAATCAAAGGCATTAACCGTTTCCTTATCAAAGGTAGTGTTGCACCAACCGCCATTTATGGCAATTTGGCCTGCCGATACGGGAAAATCATTATTGGGTTCGCCGCCATTCAAACATGATTCCAGAATACCAGCGATTGGATTCATCAGCCGTGCTCGGCTTATCGTCACCATTACTCGGGCTGGCCCAGTAATAACAGTGTTGGCTGCATCTGAGCGTAATTCAACTTGGAAGGTCTCGGTTGGCTCAAAGTAATCATTCCTTTTGATGTTGATTTTGATATAAGCAACCCGCTTATTGCCCGTAATTGTCCCTTTTGTGCCATTTGGCCAAGCGGTTTGTTCATAGTCATGAGAGGCTTGTGCTGTTTGCCCAAAAGTTTGATAAATAAATGACAGGTTGACATTATCGGTTGGTGCGGCCCCGACCACATTAATCCGCAGCCACACATCAATGCCCTCGGCAGTTGAAGCAAAGGTGCTACTCCAAGCGAGGGTTGCGGCAGTAGGCACATTGGGGTTAGCATAACTAGCAGTAGAAAACAAACAAATTAATCCAAGAAAAAGAGCAAATTGAGTGAGCCTGCGCATACCTGATGATCCTCCCTGCCATTGATGGTTGGTAAAACTAGCTGCTTTAGCCGCTCACCCCTGCCCTTGCTCATTGTCGTAGCAGATTGGGATTGCCCCTCGTCTGCTGGGCAGGCGAGGGGCTTGGGCTTAGGGCATTAAACCTACTGCATTGTTGCAGTTAATTCATAGGTTGGAGTTTTATCGCCAGTTGAAGTAGCCCAATAGGCGGCAGCCAGATACAGCCCGTTGTCGTTACTTGTATTGGCTACAATCGCAAGATTGATCAGATCATCCACTTGATTATCATTGGTTGATTGAGCAACCAGATCATAGCGGGTGGTGCTTGGGTTGTATTTGTATAGATAAAGATTGAAATTATGTTGGTCAGGTGTCGTATTTTTTAGGCGTAAACTTAGGTTTCCATTGGTTGCTGAACTGAGCCGATAATAGTCAACAGCACTACTAGTACCAGCATTTTCGCCAACAAAATCACTTGTGCATGCGCCACCCGAGATGGCTAAGATGCCACTGCCAGCGGCGGTATTATTGGCTGGTTCATTGACATCTTGGCAGCCTTGCCAATTGGCAAAGGCCGGGTAGAATTTCTCGTCTTTGGCGATCGTGATGGTGGCACGGTTGCCGCGTGACTCAATAGTCCCGTTCGAGATAATCACATCAACAAAGAAGATTTCGTTTGGCTCAATGATCGTATCAGGAATGGTGCGCAGTTGAATATACAATACTTGCGAAGTCCCTGTGATATAGCCGGTTATCTGGTTATTGCGTGATTGATTGGTTTGAGGCAGGGTGATTTCGCTCTCAAAATCGTCATTGATATCAGCTCCATTTGAAGCATTGCTGGTGTAGAGCTGAATATCAATTTTAATTCCACTGGTGGTTTCGATTGGTGTGTCAGTGCGGAGCGCCAACCATACATCTTGACCTTCTACCACTGTCACGTCAATCGCATCCCATTTAACCAATGGCAGTGCCTCGACTCCGGTTGGCTGTTCTACCACTGGTTGAATCGTCTTTAGCTCTGGTTGTGGGTTTGGGGCTGTTTGGGCCAAACTCGCAGTTGGCCCAAAGCCGATCGCTACTATGATCAGGATTAATAAACGTTTGAAAGCCATTAAGACAACTCCTTGTAAATCTACCTATCTATTTATTTTTACGGACGTGGTGTTGGTGGATCATTTGGATTAATTGGTGACGTTGGCACAGCCGTTGGCTGAGGCGTATCGGTTGGCCGTGGCGTATCGGTTGGCGGTTTTGGTGTATTAGTAGCCTGCTCAACTGGCTTGGGACAACCATTCCGCGACGGATCACCAGGCTCATTTGGACAATCATCAACATTATCGGGAATCGTATCGCCATCGGTATCAACAACTGCTGGGGGTGCGGTTGGCTCAACTGGCGCTGGACAGCCATTGTTTGGTCCAGCCACATCGGGACATGGATCAACGTCATCAGTTACACCATCGCCATCGCGATCGCCTGGGGCTGGTGGATTGGTTGGTTGAATGACCACTGGTGGATTGGTTGGCTGAACAGCTGGCGGGTTGGTTGCTGGAATTGGCGTTGGATTATTGGCCGCTGGGCGGTTGGTTGCCGTGGCGGCTGGCCGTGCTGTTGGGTTTGTGCCTGGCACACTGGTTGCCTGTGGCCCAAGAGTATCGGTTGGCACTGGGTTTTCGGTTGCTTGCCGAATCAATTCGGCTTCGGCTGTTGCCGTTTCAGCAGGTAAAGTAACCGTGGCAAACGAACCATCGACCATGGTGATGATTGGTCGGGTTGGAATCATGATCGCGTTGCGACCACCCTGTGTCCGGTTAACATCATCGCCGCCGATGAAGACAATCCCGCCTAAAAGAGCAGCAACCAACAGCACAACGCCGAGAATCCCGCCTAAGGCTCCCCATTGAATGGGCGCAGGGCCGTTGCGTACCACCACATTGGTGATATTATCGTGGCCGCCGCGCTCATTAGCAAGGCTAATTAACTCAGTTGTCGCATTTTGTGGGGCATTGCGGGTGGCAATTTTGCCAATTTCCTCGGCCTGCACCCCATCAGAAAGCCCGTCTGAGCAGAGTACAATCACATCATCTTTGCCCAAAACTAGCTCATCGCTGAAGTGAGGCGTTACCTCGGGGTCGCCCATCGATTGCCAGAGGCTTTTGTTCATGGCGTTGACATGATCTTTGGTTTGGACGGCGCGATCATATTCGGTATTATTGGCGCGGAACAAATAGCCTTTGCTATCGCCAACATTCGAGAAAATAATCTTGCGGAATGTGCCTTCATCCCAGACCAAAGCTAACACCAAGGTTGAGGCGCGATTGGTATTGCCGGCCTCTTTATAGACCATTTTGGTGGCATATTGAATTGCCGCATTCAGTTGATCTTGTTTGCTTTTATAGTTTTTGGGATCGCTATTATAGAAAAACTTGGTCGTATATTCGACAACAGCGCGGCTGGCCAACTCGCCATCATCATTACCGCCGACCCCATCGGCAACGACATAGAGCCGCCCGTGGCTGGCCAGCAATTTATGGTCGATTTTGACACTAAACCCGGTTGCCCCGCCGCCGCGAATTTTGGCGAAAAGTTCGGTTACCCCGTTGACCAATTTTGTGCCAACACTACGTTCATCGGCATGTCGCCATGCCAAATTATCTTCGTTATTATTCCGTTGTCGCCCAACATCGCTTTGCCCATAGACCACGAGGTTAGGCAGATTGGCAGCTTGACTCATTGCAATGCTCCTTGGTGGCCTAGCGTAAGACTGTTTCTGGTAGCCATCCTGTTTCTCCACCGTTGATACGTTGTACATTGAACCATTTGCGTCGATCACCACTGATGGTGCTGGGGTTCTCATCAAGCACCCGAAACTTTTGGCCTTCGAGAGCTTGCCCACTGCCAAGGGCATTCGCGCTACCATCGCCAGGTTGTGCCCGCAAAATGTAGCCTTGACTCAGGGTTACCTCGCGGCCTCCAGTAGTTGGTGAAACTATTGGTGGTAAGGTTGAGGTTGGAATACCCGCTTCGATTGTGACCGTTGGAATACCACCAGTAGTCGGGGTTTCGGGTAAGGTTGAGGTTGGTTGCATCGCTGCTTGTTCTGGCGTTGCTTTACCATTGACATCAGGCGTATCGCCACCACCCAAGACTAAAAAGAGCACTGCAATTAAAACCAGAGCACCAATGGCCCCAATACTGATCATGGTTGAGCGCCGTGAGTTGCTGATGGGCATGCTTGGGGCTGCAAAGGCGGCTCCATCATTGCGTAAGGCTTCGTGCATCGCCATGCTGAAGGCTGCACATGAGCTATAACGATCGTGTGGCTCAAAGGCAGTCGCTTTTAAGAAAACCTCGATGGCCGTGGGATGTTTGGCCAAGTTTTTGCGAATCCGCTCGTTTTGAGCCGCCAGTTGCTGGCGAAATTCAGTATTCCAAATCGCCAAAGCTGCTTGATATACTTGAGGATCATTCGATTCCATCCCCTTGATTTTAGGTGGTTTGATCGTGGGGATTGTATCGCCTGTCAGGAAATAATAGACGACCAAGGCCAAGGCATATTGGTCGGTTGCTGGCACTTCATGCCCCGTATATTGCTCAGGAGCCATATACGGCGGCGTACCAAAACCACGTTCATCGACCAAGGCAAAGCGTTCGTGCGAAGCAACACTGAGGTCAATCAGAATCGCATCGTGCGTGGCTTTATCGACCAAAATGTTATCGGGCTTTACGTCACGATGAATAACTGGGCTATCAGGGTGGGCAATATGCAGATAATCCAAAGCACTGCCAATTTGTTCGGCGATTTGCAGCGCGATAGTTTCGCTTTTTTGCTTCGATAACTCTTTATTGCTGTAGGCATAAACGAACGTCGTGGCCAGCGTATACGGCTCGTCACGGACATTACTGTGGACAAAGCCGATCACATGAGGGTGCTCGGCTTTTTTCAGCAAACGTTCCTCATTCATAAAATACTGACGAACTTGAGGAAGTTTATTCGTCAGAAATTTGAGCGCAACTTCTTCACGATGCCCATCATCGTGATTGATGATCGCATGGTAGACCGGGCCGGAAAGCCCTTCGGCCAAACGATCATCAACAATTTCGTAGCGCCCATATTGTTGACCTGCAACAAGATGCATAGTCGCTCCTCCGATAGCCTACTTACCAGCCCCTGGATCAATCCGAGTTGGGCGACGGCGGGTGGCGGTTGCTAAAGCGGTTGTGACTGCTGCCAAAATAATTGCGGCGGGCACACCACGCAGTAGATAAAATTTTTGCAATTGGCTCAATGGGGTGAACTCAGACTCGGTGGCTAGCCCACCAATTGGTATTGGTAAGGTTGAGCTTTCCCACGTTTGGCCTGCAATCGTCACCTTAACTTGGAAGGTGTGTTGTTTATCGTCGCGGGGTGCGGTATGGACGAATGCCAAGTCGTAGCCAGTACGGTTAACTGGTTTGACCAAGGCTTTATAGGCTTGATCCATATTGCCTGGCCGTTCTTCTGAGTTCCCTGCAACATAGCGTCCGTTGGTACTGCTGGCTAAATTGGGCAGTTGATTGGTGGCTTTATCCAAATTTTCGGTCTTGCCAATGCCTACTGCGATAATAATCGTATTGTTTTTATTGGCAAGATCGACGATTTGGCTGAACAAGCCAGCGCTATCGGGTGTAACAGAGCCATCGCCAAATACCACCACATAGCTGTCTGTACCGCGTTTTTTGGCTTCAGCAGCAGTGGCAGTAACGGCCTCTAAGATCGCCCCATACAAATTAGTTGCGCCATCGCGTGGTGGCTCAGTGCGCAAAACCCCAATAATTCTGTTGTGGTCGCGATCAAATTCGGGGGCATTGGCGGGACGCGTTGATTGGCTATTCGATGAGCGAGGGATAAACAAGCCAATTGATTCGGGGTCATTGGGCGAAACCGCGTTACCAAGGTTGATCCAGCTTTCGGCAGCAGTACGGACTTCGCCGATAAATGGATCACCGAGTGCGACACTTAAATCCGTTACCAAGCCAATCGTTGCCCCCGAGGCGCGTAAGACACTTTGGCTATCAAAGGGAATAGTATGGCTGACTGAGTTGGTTGCATCTGTGGTCATTACATGCATTACCAATTGAGAATCAGTCAGCAATTGACCATCTTGATAAATTGCAATATCGCCAGGTTCCAGCGGTGGCACATCTTGGCCAGTCGTCGTATTTGTGACCCGCATCTTGAAGTTGACCACCCGATCTTGCAGTAATTGGGCATCGGTGAGTTTAACTTCATAGGCTGCTTGAGCATACGTCAAAACTGGCGAGAGCAGCAGCAACGCAAGGCTACAACGCAAAATCCACGTTTTCATGAGGTTATGCTCCTGTATTAAACTCAAATACCATTTCTACTGCATTATCTTGGTTGGGGTCGCCGAGA
This sequence comes from Herpetosiphon sp., assembly GCF_003512625.1. NCBI lineage: Bacteria > Bacillati > Chloroflexota > Chloroflexia > Herpetosiphonales > Herpetosiphonaceae > Herpetosiphon > Herpetosiphon sp. Next base: position 20,716 of record NZ_DOPT01000109.1, read on the forward strand.
TAGATCGTATCGCCATGTTCAAGTGGCACCGGCTGACTATCGAGCATAAAGCCTTGACCATCACGTACCAAGAAGGTGCCGTTGGTGCTCCCAAGGTCAATCACAGCAATTTGATTATCTTCCAACACAAATTTGGCATGGGTCCGCGAAACAATCACATCGCTAACTTGAATATCACCCTTGCCGCCAATTGTAAAATCGGGGCGTAAGGCTTCGATTGAGCCTTTACGCGAGCCATTGTTGATTGTGATCGAGCCATAGGGTGCATTAATCCGTCCGCCACCGCCAGCCCCGCCACGTCGGCCAAAAGCGCGGGTAGCAATATTGGTGATGGTTTTGGTGGCATTGCGAATAGCTGGGCTGATCACTGGCACTTCGCTACGCGAGAGGCTGCTTAAGATCAACGGTAAGGTAAAGGTGATGCCTAACACGCCCCATAAGCCAAAGGCATTCAGATAATTTCCCAATACCAGTGCATCGTTGCTGGCGAAATCGTTGACGTTCTCCGGCAAGGTATAACCAACCCGATTGAGTGCACTGCCAAGGGCTTGGGCGATATAGGCCGATGGAAAGATCAACAACACGGGAATAGTTGATAGAAAGAGGGTCAAAAAGCGATTATGGACTTTTTTAATTTTTCGTGCGGCAAAGATTGCCAAGAAGAGAACCGAAACTGCCCAAATTAAAGCCGGAAGCGCAATCGTAGGATACCACCAGTCATATGTGATCTGACCCATTTCCTTAACTTTTTGCCAGAACTCAAAATCGGTCATCGTGCGTCTCCTCGTGAGCTAGCGGATAGTACTGGATAGTGCTGGATGGGGCGGGAGTGTGCGCCCCTTGCTGCAATTGCGCTGTATACCATGATGCTTAACCTGTAGATCTAGCTTCATACCCTGTGTTCTTGGCATGAAGTTGAGGCGTAGCGTAGGTTGTCCATAGGACTTCTGTACTGTAAGAGTTTGGATAATCGTCCCTGATTATACCAGAATCGCCCTATTCTGTTTTACTATTTGGCTGGGATTTTGTGGGGATAACACAAATTTAAACAAAACCAGCACAGTTAAAACCGTGCTGGTTGGGGCTGCATCCAGCCAATGAGCTAGCCTTGTTCGGCATATTTTTCGGCTAATTCATCGGATACTTCTAGGTTGCTATAGACTTTTTGGACATCATCGAGATCTTCGAGCCGCTCCATCAGCCGCAAAATCTGGAAGGTGGTCGCTTCATCGGCTTCCATGATTGTTTTGGCGAGCATGGTTTTTTCAGCAGTGCTGATTTTTAGGCCTTGCTCGTTGAGCGCATCGCGCACCGCCGCCAATTTGCTAAATTCAGTGTAAACAATAATTGCATCATCGTTGACAATTACATCATCAGCATCGGCATCGATCGCCAGCAAGGTTACTTCATCGGGGTCGGTTTTTTCAGTCCGATCAATACTGATCAAACCTTTGATATCAAACATCCAACCGACTGAACCGCCTTCGCCAAGCGTGCCGCCATTTTTGTTAAAGGCGGTGCGAATTTCCGAAACGGTGCGGTTACGATTGTCAGTGGCAGCATCGACAATAACGGCAATGCCACCTGGGCCATAGCCTTCGTAGGTGACTTCTTCGAGCGCTGCTTCACCGCTTACGCCAGTGCCGCGATCAATTGCTCGTTGAATATTATCCGCTGGCATATTATCGGCTTTGGCTTTTTCAATCGCCAAGCGCAGCCGGAAGTTCATGTCGGGGCTGCCACCACCTTCGCGGGCGGCGATCGTAATATCACGAGCGATTTTCGTCCAGCGTTGGCCTCGGCGTTGATCAAGAACCCCTTTTTTGCGGCGGATTTCATGCCATTTTGTATGCCCTGACATCGGATAACTCCTACGGTTAACAATTGTGCACACCCCAGTGTGCCGCTCAATTATAAGTTTTTGTTGACCATTATAGCGTATGCGTGAGAAGCTTGGCAAAAAATTGGCGCAAGCATTACTGCCTGCGCCAATTCTTCGATCATTCGCTACGCTTTGATTTAGATGCGTTGCTTGGGCAAAGCGTCATTATAAACCCCATTGTTGGAGTTATACTTAATCACTTCGTCGAGCAATTGGCGCAATGGCTCACCATCGAGGTTTTCATGCTCGATCAAGGCTTCGGCCATGCGGTTCATCACCTCGCGGTTGCGTTCCAAGATTGCGCGGGCGCGTTCGTGGCCTTCGCTGACCAAACGCCGCACTTCCGAATCGATCTTGCGTGAGGTTTCTTCCGAATAGTTGCGTTGTTCGCTGATTTCGCGGCCCAAGAAGATCAACTCTTCTTTTTCGCCAAAGGCAATTGGCCCCAGCTCTGAACTCATCCCATAGCGGGTAACCATCGCTCGTGCCATGCGCGTCACTTGTTGAATATCGCCCGAAGCGCCAGTGGTAAAGTCGCTCAACACCAATTCTTCGGCGGCGCGACCACCAAGGGCTACAGCAATTTGGGCTTCAAACTGCGAAACGCTCATATAGCTTTGATCTTCATCGGGGATCATCAAGGTGTAGCCACCAGCCATCCCACGAGGAATAATCGTCACTTTATGCACAGGGTTTGCGCCAGGCATCGCTTTAGCAACAATCGCGTGACCAGCTTCGTGGAAGGCAGTCAACTCTTTTTGCTTAGGAGTCATCACGCGTGAGCGGCGTTCTGGGCCACCAAGCATAATTCGTTCGGTGGCATCTTGCATTTCTTGCATGGCGATGCGTTTTTTCGAGCGCCGTGCAGCCAAGATCGCAGCTTCGTTGACGATGTTAGCGAGGTCTGCACCCGATGAGCCAGGCGTTAATTTGGCAATTGCTTCCAAATTAACATCTTCGGAGAGTGGTTTGCCCTTGGTATGGACCTTGAGCACTTCGACCCGTCCGCGCATATCAGGAGCATCAAGCACAACTTGGCGGTCGAAACGGCCTGGGCGAACCAAGGCTGGGTCGAGCACGTCAGGGCGATTGGTGGCGGCGATCACAATCACATTGGTATTGCTATCGAAGCCGTCCATTTCAACCAAGATTTGGTTAAGCGTTTGTTCGCGTTCGTCGTGCGAGCCACCAAGGCCAGCACCGCGTTGGCGACCAACGGCATCAACTTCGTCGATAAAGACGATACAAGGAGCGTTGCGTTTGGCTTGTTCAAACAAATCGCGCACGCGGCTTGCGCCAACCCCGACGAACATTTCCACGAATTCCGAACCGCTGATTGAGAAGAATGGCACGCCTGCTTCGCCAGCAACCGCACGGCTGAGCAAAGTTTTACCAGTACCTGGAGGGCCAACCATCAAAACCCCACGTGGAATCCGTGCACCAAGTTGGGCAAATTTCTCAGGAAATTTAAGAAACTCGACAACTTCGGTTAAGTCTTGTTTGGCTTCTTCTTGGCCAGCAACATCAGCGAAGGTTACCGATGGTTTGTCGCCAGTGAACATGCGAGCTTTGCTCTTGCCAAACGACATCGCTTGGTTGTTGGAGCCTTGGGCTTGGCGCATGAAAAAGACGAAAAAGCCAATCAGCAAAAGCGTGGGCAGCAAGAAGGTCAAGGCCGCGCCTAAAATACCGCCCCAAGCTGGAGCCGATTTAGGGTTGAACTTAACTTTGGCAGCGTTTTCCAACGGTGCTGCAATTGCCGTCTTATTCTCAGGATCTTTAAGCTCGGCTAATTTGCTAGCATCTTGGGCTTTTTGCGAAAGAATTTCTTCAATACTTTCGGTCGTGCTGTTCTTGCGAGAAATATAGGTGGTGGGTGGCGCGTCGTTGGTGGTCGCCCGAAACTCGACTTGACCTTCGGTTTGGACGATCTCGGCAATTTTACCTTGGAGAGCTAAGTCGAGAATTTCACTGTAGCTCTTTTCGCTGGTATTGCCAGGACTACCATTGATGTATTGATAGAAGAGCGCCAACGCCGCCACTACGATGATCAAATACACAAAACTGTTGCGTAAGAAGCGATTTTCACCCATCGCAGTATCTCCTGAACGTGCGTACACGCTCATAAAATTTTGCTGCACTCCATGCGGAGTACAGCGACCTTCAAAAATTATACCAAAGCGCTACCTACCTAGCAAGGGAAATGCCCATTAGCAATATGTTAATGTGTATAAACACGTGGGCTTAACACCCCAATATAGGGCAAATTGCGGTAGCGTTCAGCATAGTCCAGTCCATATCCCACAACAAATTCGTTGGGAATGTCGAAACCACGGTAATCAACCTGCACATTGACATTGCGCCGTTCAGGTTTATTTAGTAGGGCACAAATCTCTAAAGCGGCTGGGTTGCGCCGCAACAGCAGATCATGCACATATTTTAATGTCAGGCCACTATCAATAATATCTTCGACGATGATCACATGCTTGCCAGTGATATCAAGGTCGAGATCTTTATTTAAACGAACTACGCCGCTGCTTTCGGTGCTGGCTCCATATGACGAAACCGCAATGCAATCGTAGCAAACCTCGCGCCCGATCGAGCGCATCAGATCGGCCATAAAGATCAACGAACCTTTTAAGATGCCAACTAACACTAACTCAGGTGCGTTAACCGTAGCTTGGGCAATTGCTGTGCCAAGCGCTTGAACTCGGTTTTGGAGTGTTGCGGTATCAATTAATACTCGCTCAAGATCAGGATGCATCGGCGTGAGTATCCTCCAAAGTTATGAGCAAAAAGTTGGTTGTTTCTGGCGTTGGGTGGGCATGTTCGGCCATCAGCAAGCCAGGAATCCAAAGTATCCCAACATCATCAACGAATAACGGCCATTGGGCACGCAGTTCGCGTGGCAAACGCATATCAACCATAATATCTTGGATGCGCCGTGAGCCAATGCCACCTGCGGGCCGCATGCGATCGCCTGGGCGGCGTTGACGTAACATCAATCTGCCTTGAATTGCGTTGGCATCGAGCAAGCCTTGCCAGCGCGAAAGATTATATTCAGGGCGGCTGGGCATCAGCTCCATAATCACCCGCCAACGTTCATCGGGCAACGGAGTCATGCCTTGTTGATTGAGCGGCCACTCATCGATGCTCAATTGCGGTTCGTCGTTGGTTGGCTGCATAGTCGTAGCTACGGTCATTGTCCAACCATGTGGCTTGCGATGCAAGACCAAATTATGCGGCATTTGGCAAAACAGTTGCAGGCTGTTCATGGCACTTAACGCATGGTCAAGCTGCGAGGATGTTAATTCGTCGCGCTCAGGCCGCAATAAATAAACCGCGCGGCGAATTGCATGGCGCTGCAACGCTGGATGCATGTGGTTCCATTGCTCACGATGAAAGGTAATCGCCCCTGGCTCAAACTCAATTAAATGTTGCCATTGACGATCAAGCTCGCTTTGCATGTAGTCGGTTTCAATCGCCGCTAAACGGGCCGTTCGCGCCAAGGCCGAAACAACTTTCGCATTGTATTCGCCGAGCAATGGCAATAATTGATGGCGAATGCGGCCCCGCGTATATTCCAATGAATTATTGGTTGGGTCGCGGCGTGGCTCCAATTGCTGTTCATCGCAATAGGCCTCAATTTCGTCGCGGGTAATATTGAGCATCGGACGAATCAAAGCTGGCCCAACTGCTTGATGGGGCATTCCTGCGGTAACTCGCCAGCCAACCCACTCGGTGCGTGGTCGCATCGCGCTCAAGCCGCTCGGGCCTGTGCCCCGCAACACATGCAACAACACCGTTTCTGCTTGATCATCGGATTGATGGCCGAGTACGACCGCATCGGCTTGTTGCTGCAAAGCCACCTCAGCCAAAAAACGATAGCGGGTCGCTCGGGCCGCAGCAGGCAAGCCCACATGATATTGTTTGGCAACTTGGTCAACATCACGCAGCTCAATTGTGGCAGTTAAGCCCCAATCAGCGGCAATTTCGGCCACAAAAGCGGCCTCGGCAGCTGATTGCTCGCCACGCAAGCCATGATCAAGGTGGGCCACATGCAAACGCCAGCCATAAGGTGTGGCCAAGGCCGTCAACCGATGCAGCAAGGCTAGTGAATCCGGGCCACCTGAAACCGCCACCACCAAACATGCTGCCGATGCGAGGCGACCATCGCGGATGAGGGTTGTTTCAATGTCGAGTAGTTGGGACATAGCAGAGTTCTCGTAAGTGGTGCCAACCTTGATGATAGCACATTTTTGCGGCTAGCCATATCAATCTCATGATGGAGTTTGCGGCTTGGGGTGGCTAGGATTAGCACTAGATTAAAAACGGCTTGGAAAGGTTTGGGCTATGGTATGCTGAGAGAAACCGTTGCCACAGGAACCATTGGCGTGTATCAGCCGTTGATCAGTTGCCTATCAGCTGCAAACGGCTTGGAATCGTTAACATGGGCTGATTGACGGTATGAGCTTTGCTTTAAATTGACAGCACTTGCGCTTCGCGGCATACTAGATCATCAATCCCCATTTTGGTCAATTAAAATCAAGACTTCTAGGGCAGGTTTGGCCAAAGTTGGTATGCTATAATGCCGCGCAGCGACATAATTCAGGGTGTAAGGATAATTCAATGAGTTCAACACCGCTACGGGATCGGCTTGAACAAGCTGCTCAACATGATCCAAATCCATTAAAACCAACCAGGCTTGAGCCAGCTCCACCACCAGAAGAACCGCTGGATTTAGAGGAAGCGGCTGCTGAAACCGTTCCCCAACGTCGCGGCTGGTCGGTCGTCAAAGAGATTATCGAGACGGTCGTTTTTGTGCTTTTGGTCTTTTTTATTGTGCGTGGCTTGTTGCAGAATTTTCGCATCGAAGGTTCGAGCATGTTTCCAACCATGCACGATCAGCAATATATTTTGGTTAATAAAGCTTTATATATGCACTTTGACCTAAATGCGCCGCTGCGACTCTTGCCAGGCCGAGGCGATCTTGAGCAAAATGTGGTTTATCCCTTCCGTAAGCCGCAACAAGGCGATATTGTCGTATTCTTGGCTCCAGAGTCGGCCCATGACGAGCCTAACAAAGATTACATTAAACGGGTGATTGGGATCGAGGGCGATAAAGTTACCTTGCTCGATGGTCAAGTCTATGTCAACGACCAACTCCTCGACGAATCGGAATATCTTGATGCTGGTACGCAAACCAGTTGTAAAGGCTATGCCTCTACCTGTAGCGTCGATATTCCAGCTGGCCATGTTTTTGTGATGGGTGATAATCGCAATAACAGCAGCGACTCACGCGAGTGGGGGCCATTGCCCTTAGATAATGTGATTGGCAAGGCTTGGCTTTCGTATTGGCCTAAAGAAGATTGGGGTGTTGTGCAAACGCCCAGTTATGCAGCACCAACGGGCCAATGAACGATTTCGAGCAATCCGAAGTAAAAACCACCCGCTTGGCGCTTGATCAGACTCAACCGCTGCCAGTTGCTGCGCCAAGCGCCGAAGAAATTGCTTGGTTGGAGCAATCACAAGCGCCATTGCCTACCCCGCCTACCCCAACTCCAGCACTGCAACGGCCACGCTTACGCCGTTCATGGCACATGCTGGCTAGCTTGATTTTGAGTTTTTTGATTCTGCGCAGCTTGATTCAAAATTTTCAAATTGAAGGTACTAGCATGGAACCAACCATGCAAACCAAGCAATATGTTTTGGTTAACAAAGCGATCTATGCTCATCTCGATTTGAATGCCCCACTGCGTTTGTGGCCTGGTCAAGCTGAGTTGCCCAAAAAATTCCTCTATTTGCTGCACCCACCTGAACGCGGTGATATTATTGTGTTTCTGGCTCCACCAGCGGCCCACGATTTGCCCGATAAAGATTATATCAAGCGGGTGATTGGGGTTGGTGGCGATACGATCAAAATTCGCGAGGGCAAGGTTTGGGTCAACGAGCAGCAATTAACCGAGGATTATATTGGCGAGGTTGATACGCTTTGTGATACCCATTGCGAGTTGGTTGTGCCCGAGGGGCATGTATTTGTGATGGGCGATAATCGGCCATTTAGCAGCGATTCACGCCGTTGGGGGCCATTGCCGCTCGAATATGTGATTGGCAAGGCATGGTTTACCTATTGGCCCAAAGAGCGCTGGGCGAGTTACTGAGTTCCCTCACCCCCAACCCCTCGCCCACTGCGGCGGGCGAGGGGCATTTGATTTGGTGGTTCCCCCTCGCGTGCGGGTGATGGGCGAGGGCTAGCTTACAAGGGTAGGTTAAGATCCCTCACCCCAACCCCTCGCCCACTGCGGCGGGTGACGGGCATTTGGTTTGGTGGTTCCCCCCTCGCCTCGCGTGCGGGAGAGGGGCTAGGGGGTGAGGGTATGCCAATCGTTATTAACAACTTACCCTTGAAAGCTGAGCTTTCTAGGGGTGAGGAAATTATCGAATCCCAAGCAAAAGATCAGTTTCAAATTCTTCGCGCTCAGGCAAACTCACTCGTGATTCGATCAGGGCAAAATGTTCATGGCTCAGTAACTCGCCGCGTAACTCCTCTGGCAAGCTCAAAAAGCCCCATGTTGGCCCAATTTGGGTGCGATGCTCCAACAACGATTGCAATTTAATTGGCAAATATTGGCCAATTTCAATCGCAGTGGTGGTGCGTGGATCATCAACATAGCGCGAAAGATCTGCTTCGGGATCATCGAGCGGGGTTTTTTCGCCGCGGGCTTGCATATATTCCCACGCTTTGCGCCAAATCGAGCGGCGATAGGCGGTGTAATACAGTTTTTTCGGTTCCCAGGCTGGCCCAGCCTCAGGAAATTGGCTGGGGTCGCCAGCAGCATGAAACGCCGCAACCGTAATTTTATGGGCCATAATGTGGTCGGGATGCCCATAACTGCCATTTTCATCGTAGCTAATCAACACATCTGGTTGATATTGGCGCACCAAGGCCACCAAACGACCAGTAGCAGCCTGCAAATCGGCCTTGTTGAACGATTCGGGATGCTCATTGGCAGGCGTATTGATCATGCCTGAATCGCGGTAGGCCAACTGATGAAAATCGGTGATATTGAGCAGGGCAATCGCTCGCGCCAACTCTACGTCGCGAATCTCGGCCAATCGCGCTTTATTCTCAGGCGTATTCAATTCAGCATCAACAATTTCGCCTTCTTCGCCACGGGTGCAGGTCACCAAAACGACCCGTGCTCCTTGCTCGTGATATTTCAGCGCAATGCCGCCTGTTGAAATCACTTCATCATCAGGGTGGGCATGCACAAGCATAATGGTTGGTCGATGGTCAGTCATGAACATTCCTTTCGATGCTATGGTGCATGCCTAGTATTGTGCCACGAAAATCTGTTAACGATCCGTTAATGTTGCAGTTGGCTGGCCGCCGCTTGGTCAATCAGCCAGTCGGCGTTGTTGATCAAACTGGCGGGGTAGCTTTGATACGCCCCAGTCTGCTCGATTAGCTCACGAATAACGCCAGCTTTATCGTCGCCTGCCGCTAAAAAGATTTTGCTGTGGGCGTTGTTGATCACAGGCGCAGTCAGCGAGATGCGATATTGTTTGAGTTTGGCGACCCATGTTTCGGCCACCAACACATCGTTGCGACCCAAAATATCGCTGGCTGGAAAGAGCGAGGCGGTATGCCCATCGTTGCCCAAGCCCAGCAGCATGGTGTCGAATTGAGGAAATTGGCCTTCAGCTAGCCCAAAAATGCGTTTAATTTCATGAGCATACAGGCTGGCGGCACTTTCTGGCGCTAACTCACCGCGAATCCGCAACACATTACCCACGGGAATTGGAATATGATCGATCAAGGCGATTTTGGTCATGCGATAGTTGCTTTGAAGATCGTCAGGCCCGACGCAGCGCTCATCGCCCCAAAATAAAAAACAGCGCCCCCAAAGAATCTGATTAATGTAGCGTGGGCTGGCTAATAACTCAAACAACGCTTTGGGCGTTGAGCCACCCGAAAGCGCGATTGTCCAGCGGCCACGTTGAGCGATGGCGGTTTGAGCCTCGGCTACTAGCCGATCAGCCGCGAGGATCATCAATTCCTCGCGGCTTGGGGCAATCTGAAGCGTCATACATGTGCTCCATGGGGATCGGTTGCTTGAGCAATTGCGGCGACAATCGCTAAAGCCCGTTCATAAACTCGATCATGACTATACATATTTAGTTCATTCAAGAGCAACAGGCTATCGCTGGGCCTTGGTAGTTCGCTCATCTGACAACGAGTTTCACCATCAAGATGCACATTGGCTAGCAAGGCTTGTTTGTTGCTGCTGCGGCCTACGGTGATACTGGCTTTATGTTTGGCGGCCTGTACTTCGATAAATGGCACTTCCTCGCCAGTTCGATCGCTGGTTTGCATGCTGATCGTAACCGTGCCATTGCGATGTTTGAAATTGCAAAGCAAGGTTTCGCTATTGCCACTCGCGCTGATCAACTGCCAATCAAGGCAGGTTGCCATCCAGCCGATGCTCAGCAAGCCAGCTGCTTGATGTCGTCCGGTGGTTACTTTGATGTTGCTAAGGTTTTCGAGCACTGGGCGCATGGCCATTGCATCGAAAATTTGGGCAAACGCAGTGCGCCACGGGGTCAAGCGTGCCCAAGTCAAATCGCTGACCGCATCGGTTTGATCGCTGATAACCATCTTGTGCAAACGCGCCAAATCGGGCAGCGGGTCGAGAAAATCCGCCGAATCCATAATCCAGCGATCAGCATGAGCAAACAACTGGGTACGCACATTGCTAGCAGGGTGCAACGGCCCAGGCCACCAGACAAACAAGGGCAAATCGGAAACGACCAAAGGTAGCACTGTGCCGGGCAAACGTCGCCGCATTTGCTCGCCAACACAGAAGGTAATTTGTTCGCAACAAACTTGCTCGTGTTCTTCGCTACTTGGTTGACAAACGGTGCTGACCCATGCGCTGAGTTCTTCGGCCTCGCTGCCAGTTTCGATCAAAATTGCGCGGCATGGATGCACGCCGAACACTTGCGGCAAGGCCGTGCGTACTCGTTTGGCGAGGGTTTGGTTTGCACCATAGCCAATCACAGTCATGGTGCAAACGCGGGTCATCACATAATGTTCATCGCGATGCTGATCGCCCAATTCACGCCACAAATCGCGCAGTTGATCTTCAATCTCAGCAACATTGGCTGGACGTGGGCTATTGGAAATTTCGCCCATCATGGTTGCCACCTCCTACAATTTGCGCCACTCACGGCCATCACGTTGCATAAATTGATCAGATTCCTCTGGCCCCCACGTGCCTGCCTCGTAGTGTGGCAAGTGCTCAACGCCGTCGTTTTCCCAGCGCTCAAGGATGGGAGTCATCAAGGCCCATTGGGCTTCGACCTCATCGCGGCGGGTAAACAGGGTTGCGTCGCCGAGCATGGCATCGAGCAACAAGCGTTCGTAAGCTTCGGGCGCAGCTACCCCAAACGATGAGCCATAGCGAAAATCCATATTAACCGGATGGATGATCATGCGTTGGCCTGGTTGTTTGGCGCTAAATTTGAGGGTGATGCCTTCGTTGGGCTGAATGCGCAGCGCTAAGACGTTCGATTCAATGTCATCGCGGATTTCGGGGAAGAGCAGCAGCGGCGGTTTTTTGAATTGAATCGCAATTTCGGTGACCCGTTTAGCCAGCCGTTTGCCAGTGCGCAAGTAGAATGGTACGCCCGCCCAGCGCCAATTGTCGATCTCGAATTTGAGTGCAACGAATGTGGGTGTGCGTGAGGCTGGATTGACCCCTTTCTCTGCCAAGTAACTGGGCACTTCATCGCCATTGATTGTACCATGATCATATTGAGCACGCAGCGCAAATTGATCAACATCAGTAGCATTCATCGGGCGAATTGCATGTAGCACTTTGACTTTTTCGCTGCGCACTTCATGCTCGTTAAACTCAACTGGTGGTTCCATGGCGGTCAGGGTCAGCAATTGCATCATATGATTGGTGATCATATCGCGCAATGCCCCAGCTTCCTCATAAAACCCTGCGCGACTGCCGATGCCAAGGCTTTCGGCGACCGTGATTTGCACATGGTCAATGTAGTTGCGGTTCCAAATTGGCTCGAAAATGGCGTTGGCAAACCGCGCCACCAACAGGTTTTGGACGGTTTCTTTGCCAAGATAATGGTCAATTCGATAGACTTGGCTTTCATCAAAAGCGCGACTGACCAGATCGTTGAGTTCTTGGGCCGATTTGTAATCGTGACCAAACGGCTTTTCAACGATAATTCGCGACCAGCCATGGCTTTGGTTGGTCAGATTGACCTTTTGCAAATTGCTAATCGCATCATCAAACCACGATGGTGGAATCGCCAAATAAAAGAGCCGATTGCCAGCAGTGCCCCGTTGCTGATCGATTTGTTCGAGGCGACTGGCGATTTGCTCGTAGGTGTTGATATCGCCAAACTCGCCGCCAACCCAGAACAAACCTTCAGCAAAGGTTTGCCAAACTTCTTCATTAATTGGCTGGACGCGTGAGAATTGCTCGGCACTTTTGCGCATTTCAGCGCGAAAATCATCGTCGCTCCATGGGCGACGGCCAACACCAAGCAACGAAAAGCCTGCTGGAACCATGCCTTCACGGGCGAGGTTGTAGAGTGCAGGCAATAATTTACGGGCAGTGAGATCTCCGGTCGCGCCGAAAATCACCACAGTACATGCTTCAGGGGTGCGAGCAATTCGTAAACCTGCTCGCAAAGGATTTGGCTGTTCCACAAGCCCTCCTTAGGAACCACGCATAATGACAGGGCTACATCCTTCCGTGTAGCCCCGTTGCGCCTTATAGCATAGCACTGTTTTACTAAATGATCAGAGGTCGTTAACTGGAGTCATCACGCTTTGACGTGGGATGGCGAGGGTAAAGGTCGAGCCAATGCCAGGCTCGCTCCAAACCCGAATATCGCCGCCAAGCAGCCGCGCCAAGTGGCGACAAAGCGCCAAGCCCATACCTGTGCCATCATAGCGGCGAGTGCTTGAGGCATCAAGTTGGCTGAATTCAGCAAATAAGAGCGGCAAATGCTCATGATCGATGCCAATACCTGTGTCGCAAACCTCGAATGCGAGCATCTCTGGGTCAAGGCTATCAGGGGCAATCGTTAGCCGCACTTGACCATGATCGGTAAATTTATTGGCATTATTCAGCAGTTGGAAGATAATCTGACGCACTTTCGAGCTATCTGAATAGACCCACGAGGCATTAGGATCGATCTTAATTTCAAGTTGATTGCTGCGTTTTTGAAATTGGGTGCGCAAACTAAGTTCCAACGAATTGGTCAGCATTTCAAGATCAACATCGTCGTAATGTACATTTGATGCGCCTGATTCTAAGTTGGATACCTGCAAAATTGTTTCGATCACATGCAGTAAATGGCGACCTGCGCTGCGAATTTGGCGGGCATCATCAGTCGATTGTTGTTGGTTGGTTGCGCTCAGATCGTCGATGAGCAGCTCGCTATAGCCAATAATGGCATTCAGCGGGGTGCGTAATTCATGGCTCATCATGCTCATAAAGGTGCTTTTGGAGCGACTAAACACCTCGGCAGCCAAGGCGCTACTTTTCAGCGTATGAATTTCTTGGCTATCTTTGAGCAATTGTTGAGCTAGGCGTACCAGCTGCTGCACATGATTGATTGTGGCATTGATTTGTTGTTGACTGAATGTGCTAATTTGCTCCAACGCCGTGCGATAACGCTCCCAATCCAGCCCCAATTCTTGGGCATAACAACGATGCCATTGCCAATCGATTGGCTCTTGGGCGATAAAATTGCGATTTTCGATTGTGCCTAAAACGTGATCATTGCTAATGACTGGCACGACCAGCCAGACCAAACCACCATGATGTTGGGCGATGACTGGTTGTTTGGTTTCATAGGCTTGTTCGCGAGCTTGCTCGATGGTTTGGCCCAGCTTGCGCCAACCAGCATGCTGACCAATTAATTGATAGAGCGAATCATCAGCGAAGCATTGACGCTGGCTTTCGTGAAACCGTTGATAATGCTGTGGCTCCAAGAAGTGGTCAAGTCCCAAGCCCGCGCTGGTTTGTAGATCAAAGGCAATTTTGGTTAAATCACGCAGGCTGGCCAAGGTATCCCACAAGGTATTGGCTGGTAACAGATCAAAAATAGCGGGCAATGGTTGCTGAATATGGCGCAAGTGGGCGGCGATGCCTTCGCAAGTGCTCCAATCGGCGGCAAGATAGGCCATGGTCGTAATTTGCGGCTTGCCGCTGGGCTGGCCGATCAGTCGAATCGCGCTGGTTCGCACTGGATTGAAATGAGCAGCATAAGCACTGAAGGGCTTACGATCGCCGCGTTGCGGGCTAAAATGGTAATTCGGCGTGATCTGCAAATCGTCAACTTTATGCCAAGCGCCCTCAGCATCGCGATATTCGACCTGGAGCGAAGTCCACCAACCATGATCATCAAACATGGGGCCATGCATCCAATAAACCACATTTAATTTGGTAGGCTTGGGAAAGGTCAGGGCATACCAATCGGGCGCATTATCGGGCTTAATTTCATAGGTATCGAACCAATGGCGATAATTGCCACGTTGGGGGCCAAATAATAAAAAGCGTGGGTCATCGACTCCATCGCCAGCCGGATGGCGCACCGAGCAGCTTGCCCGCACGCCATAGGCATAACTTGCTAAATGTTGAGGCGATGTACGCCGAATACATGTTGGATGATCGAAAAGATAATGCATAGCAGGCCCTCCCAAATGCCCATGATGCATCTATTGTACTCAGCTACGATGGCTGATAGAATTGATTTTGCTAATACCTTAGTCCCGACTGTAGGGTGGGTTTTTGTCTATGCTGCTCTCAAGCGTGGGGCATGACTAAGGTTCTGAACCAAAATATTGATCAATTGTTGTCGAAGCTTAACTTGACGTTACCCGTAAATATTGCTAAAAATGAATCCTGATGCTAGAATAGTAGTTAGAATCATTCTAAGGTTGAAGCACAATGGCAATTATGCAACCTGAAGAGCGGGCGCGTCGCCTATTACGCGAATTGGAACATCATGGCTATCGGCCAACGCCGCAGCGCGAGGCGGTTTGTTGGGCATTGGCTCGCCATGGCGGTCATCCTACTGCTGCCGAGATTGTCGAAGTCGTTAAGCAGCATGGCATTGGTCAGGCCACAGTTTATAACACGATTACAACCTTGGAAAAGCTGGGGGTTATTCAGTCGATGCCGTTGAATACCGATGAGCATACCCGCTATGATCTCGATACAACTCCGCATATGAACTTTGTCTGTTCACAATGCGGCGCGATTATCGATTGTCATGCACCACAGCTTGATTTGATGCTGGCGCAGATCGCCTCAACCGCCGGAGCGACCTTTGAAGCGGCCAATGTGGTGGTCTACGGGCGTTGCGAACGTTGTAAAAATTAAATCAGTAAAGAGTGCTTCGGCACTTTTTATTTACACTCAATTTAGAATGATTCTAAATAAAACTAATAAAACAGGTTTAATAGCCGAAATTTTTTTATCAGCAATTTAGAATGATTCTCATTGCTAAGGAGCAGGTATCATGACTACCACAAGTGTTAATAGCCGCCACCTGCATGCTGAGGCCCAAGCTGAGCTTGATGAACTCGCAGCATTGCCATGGATGATGCGCCTGACCGCGATTTGTTTGATCGCTACAGGTTTGGGCTGGGTTGCGGGGAGTTTTGCGGGCGTGCCAACATGGTTGCCTTGGCTGTTGTATGTGGTAGCGTTTGCCAGCGGCGGCTGGTTTCCGCTGGGCAATGCCTGGGAAAGCCTGCGCCAACGCGAATTCGATGTTAATTTCTTGATGATTGTGGCCGCAATCGGGGCGGCGGCAGTTGGTCAGCCGCGCGAAGGCGCAATTTTGATGTTTTTGTTTGCGCTTTCCAATACGCTTGAAACCTATGCCATGGGTCGCACTCATCGGGCCGTCAATGCCCTGCTGGAGATGGCTCCCGACCAAGCAACCCTGATCGCTGCTGATGGTACGCAACAAGTCGTGGCCGTGGCTGATTTAGCGATTGGCGATCGGGTATTGGTACGGCCTGGCGAACGGATTCCAGTTGATGGGATTGTGCGGATCGGCGCTTCATCAATTAACGAAGCCGCAATTACTGGCGAATCAGTGCCAGTTGATAAAGGCGCGGGGAGCAAGGTATTTGCTGGTACTCTCAATACTACTGGCGCTCTCACCATTGAAGTAACAGTAGCAGTTGGCGATACGACCTTGGCGCGAATTATCGAGACCGTAGCTGAAGCTCGCAGTCAAAAAGCCAAAGCCCAAGATTTTACCGATCGGGTGATTGGTCAATATTATGCCTATGCTGTCGTCGTGATGACCTTGTTGGCGATTGCGATTCCCTTGCTATTTCTCGATTGGAGCGTTAAAACCACGCTCTACCGCGCAATGGCACTGATGGTTGTGGCCTCGCCCTGTGCCTTGGTGATTTCAATTCCAGCGGCGATGCTTTCGGCCATGGCCAATGCTGCCCGCCACGGGATGTTGTTCAAAGGTGGGCGCTATCTTGAAGCTGCCGCTAAAATTAAGGTCGTGGCCTTGGATAAAACTGGTACGCTGACCACAGGCCAATTGAGCGTGATGCAAACTGTGGATCTTGGTCAACGCCCAACGGAACAATGGCTAATCGCCGCAGCAGCGGTCGAAGCCTTCTCAGAACATCCCTTGGCCAAAGCGATTGTCGCCCATGCTCAAGATCAGAAACTGAATGTCCCAACTGCGGTTGATTTCCAATCGATCACTGGGATGGGTGCCCAAGCGGATGTGCATGGCGAATTGGTGCAAGTTGGTCGGCCCCGTTTGTGGGGTGAGGCTGTGCTAGCCCAAGCTGCCAAACTCGAAGCTCAAGGCGCAACCGTGATCGGGGTTGGCACAACCGAACAAGCCTGGGGCTTAATTGCCTTGGCTGATACGATTCGGCCTGATGCCAAGCAAGCGATTGCCGCGCTGCACGCTGCGGGTGTTGAACGAGTGGTGCTGTTGACTGGTGATAATCAAGCCGTAGCACAGCATGTGGCCAGCCAAATTGGCATTGATGATGTGCGTGCCGAACTGTTGCCTGGCGATAAAGCCCAGATCATCGAAGAATTACAACAACGCTATGGCCCAGTTGCGATGGTTGGCGATGGCGTGAATGATGCCCCAGCCTTGGCCACGGCCCAACTTGGTGTGGCAATGGGCGTTGCTGGTACTGATGTAGCCGTGCAAAGCGCCGATGTGTTGTTGCTGAGCGACGATTTGCTGAAATTGGCTGAAGCGTTACGGCTTGGCCGCCGCACCCAACGGATTGTTTGGCAAAATATTGCCTTTGCTGGCGGCGTGATTGTGGTGCTGATTGCTTCAGCCTTGTTTGGCAATATTGCCTTGCCGTTGGGCGTGGTTGGCCATGAAGGGAGCACCTTGTTGGTGGTTGCCAACGGCTTGCGCTTGCTACGACGCTAACCAAAGAGCATAAAGGCCAAAAGCAATAGCATTGCCGCTAACATAAACCATGCTAAAGGGTCCTTGCGCAATTGACGATTCAAATTGGGCAAGGGCTTTTTGTAGGTATATTCGTAGCCACAGTCAATGCACTGAACAAAATAACGGAACATGTGAATACCAGATGTCAGCAACGGTTGCATTGACTGTTTTTTGCTACCACACTCAGGGCAAGCAAAACTGGCGTGGGTTTGATCTGCTTGCGGAACATGATAATCGGCCATGTTTCTGCTCCTTGGTTGGCTTGGGGCAAGCATTAATAATGGGGAACAACACTGTTCCCCATCATAGCATGGCCAAAATTGGTTGAGAAGAGCGAATTTAGCGCCGAATACTCCAAGCAATGCCTGCCTGCAAGCTGCTAAATGTAGTAAGTTGGTTCAACTGCTGGCCGAAGGCAACTAACGATTGAGCAATCTCTGGGCTGAGGCCGGTTAGCACCAATTGAGCACCAAGCAAGCGCACAGCCTTGGCGGCCTTGAGCAACATTTCGGCGGTAAAGCCATCAATTTGAGCGACTCCAGTAATATCGATGATCGCGATCCGAGCGCGTTGTTGCTCAACTCCTTGCAATAATGTGCCCAAAATGTGGTTAGCCCGTGCCTGATCGATCGCGCCGACCAAGGGCATCACCAACATATCATCGCGGAAGGGAATCAACGGTGTAGCTTGTTCGGCGATTACAAATTCTTGGGCTTTGATTAATTGCTCTTGGAGTGCTAGTTGTTCAGTTTGGGCTGCCAGGGTATTCGCTTGCAGTTGGTTGCGCTCGGCTTCAGCGGCTGCGGTTGCTCGTTGCGCTTGTTCGAGCACATTCAAGGTTTGATTAATGCTGGTCGCCAAACCCGCAACCTCATCGTTGCCCACCACTGCTACCCGTTCATTCAGATTATTGGCAACGTGTTTGATTTCGCTGCTCAAGCGCAACACACGGCTGATGACCACTCGATTGAGCAAAAAGTACAACACAAAGCCACCAACTGCGGTTACCAGAAAGGTCAAAATTACTACAAACTGCAAGGCATGATGGCCTTGGTTGTAGATTGTGCGTGGCCGAATAATGTTGATAATCAGGGCTGGGTTGCCTTGGAGATCGTTGATTTGCTGTAAGCCACGCAAGGCATGCTCATCGATTGGGATGATTTGGCGGGGATTGACATCACTCAATTGCTGAATGCTGCTTGTCAGATCGCTTGGTGGATTCAGCACATCTTCCAAGCTGAAAGGAAATAGAGTGACCGCAGCTAAATCATTAAGCACCTGTTGATCAAGATAGCGCCCAAAAATCACTGTGCCGCGAATTGGCCCTTGGCCTTGGCTATCAATAATCGGGCGGGCAGCAACCAAGACAATGCGCTCTTGAAAACGTACAATGCCTAAATTACGTTGGCTGGGGTCACTAAACGTCGTTAGTTGCGGAATTTGCTGCACAAATGGCAAAAAGTTTGCTGGTAAATCATTAAATGTATCTGCCTCGGCCATTCGTCCATACACCAAGGCTTGTTGCTGGTTGAGAAAGGCCATAATATTAAATTTATAGGTCGCGAAAACATCATCGCCAGCATTGTTGCTAATGTAATCAGCATCGGGAGCCTCGATAAAGGCATACGTATCATCCCAGGTTGACCATGAAACCAAGGCCGTGTCGAGGCGATTTTGCTCAAACTGCAAAGCATTCAACACCCGATCAAGGTCGGTTTGCATTGAGGTTGTTTCTAGCTCGGCAAACGATTGGAGCAACAAGATACGCAGCGGAAAAATGAGTACCGCTACCAGCAGCACGAGGCTGGCTCCTAGCACAATTTTGGTTTGGCGACGCAGCGAGGTCGTGCCAGTTGATGGCGCAGATGTCATAATACGATGCAACCTATCTAGATTGGCTGGGTAGAATTGTGCGCCTATGATAGCACGTTCTCTGCTTGGTTGGGATAGGTTACTTGACCCAGATTAAACCTCGCAAGATATAAATTCACACGAAAGCTGAAACCGCGAAGGATACGAAGATCGCGAAGGCTGCTTATTCCAAAGTTCTGACCCCTGGCCCCCAACAGCTAACCCCTATCATCCTCTGCGCCGCTGCGTTAAAACCTAACCCACTCACTTCCTGACCCCTGATCCCTAGCCCCTGAACCCTCGCTCTTCATCCTTTACCTTTACTCAAATTACCCCCTAGCAATTTGAGTAAAAATTTTTTATAATTATATAATTGATTTTCCCTCAACGGTGTGCAATATTCATAGTTCTCTCGGGGCACACCCCTACCACAACCACTTGGAGGTCGGCATGCGATTATTTCATGGTCTTTTACTGATGAGCTTAGTCTTGCTAAGCTTCGGCGGTGCTGCTAGCAAACCACCTAGCACCACAATTCCACCCAAGTTGTATTTACAACGCGGCACGATCGATCTCAAAGTGGTTAATCAAGCCAACCAGGCTGATCCATTATTGCAGACAGTTGGGGGGTATGCGGTTATTCAATTTAGTGGGCCTGTGTTGCTCAAGCAGCGGCAAGCACTTGAAGCTACGGGGTTGAGCATTATTGAGTATCTCCCTGATTACGCCTATTTAGTTCGTGGCTCAGCTGCCCAACAAGCTGCTGCCAGCCGAATTGATGGTTTTTATGCGCGTGGCGATTGGACGTTGGCCGATAAGTTTCATCCTGGGTTGTTGAAACTGATGCGCACTGGTGCGTATCAAGGTTTGGCGTTGCAGACGATTGGTTGGGATAACCAACTGACCACTGCTGAACAAGCAGTCAAAGCCCAAGGCTTGAAGCTTGATGCCATTAGCACGATCGATCAACTGATTCAGTTGGCCCAAATTAATGAAGTGCGCTGGATCGAAGTGGCGAGTACGCCGAAATTATTCGACCAATATGCGCGGCAAGTTCAGCAAGTTGAGCCTGTTTGGACTGATCGGCAGTTGTATGGCCAAAATCAAATTGTGGCCTACACTGACACAGGTTTGGATACTGGCTCCTTGACAACCCTCAACAACGATTTTACCAATCGGATTCTTGCGACCCAAGTGCTCTCGGCTGGGGGGCATTGGGATGATAACCATGGCCATGGCACGCACGTTGCTGGCTCGATTGCTGGTAACGGCGCACTTTCTGGCTCAAACCCAGCTACCCATACCTATACCAACTCGATGGCAGGGATTGCGCCTGAGGCCAAGTTGGTTGTCCAAGCGTTTGAAGCAACTGCGACCGGCGATATTATTGGCTTGCCAACCGACCTCTACCCAATGTATCAGCAAGCCTATGATGCTGGAGCACGGATTCATAGCAATAGCTGGGGCGATGCAACCGGGCCAGTCAGTGATACAGAAGCTGCATTTGGGGGCTACCCCTATAATGCGCAACGCACCGACCAGTTTTTGTGGGAACACCCCGATTATACAATGTTGTTTGGGGCTGGTAATAGTGGGGTCGATGGAACCCCGAGCCAAGCAATCTTTTGTACTGGTGGTAATGGCGTTGTTGACCCGGACTCGTTGCTCGCACCTGGGACTGCCAAGAATGTGATTACGGTTGGGGCTAGTGAAAGCCCGCGCCCAACGGGTGGTTATACGGGTGTGCCTTGGCTTTTATTGAGTTTTTGCTTTGCCACCGCGCCAATTAACACGGATACTCTTTCTGATGATGCTAATGGGATAGCGGCATTCTCATCACGTGGGCCAACTGATGATGGCCGGATCAAGCCTGATTTGGTTGCCCCTGGCACGAATATTCTTTCAACTCGCTCATATGGCAGTGGGGCTGGTGCCTTATGGGGTGTTCATGAAACCAATGCCAATTACCTTTATTCGGGTGGTACGTCGATGTCCACTCCGTTGGTTGCTGGTACGGTTGCCCTCATCCGCCAGTGGCTGGGTATCCAAGGCTTGCCTAATCCTAGTGCCGCAGTCATCAAATCAATTGTTCTGAATACGACCGTTGATATTGCGCCCGGCCAATATGGTACTGGTGCAACTCAAGAAATTCCTTACAACCGCCCCAATAGTGTGGCTGGTTGGGGGCGTAGCAATTTGAGTTTTATTACCAAACCAGCGCCCTATCATTTGTGGGTTGCCGATCAGACGACTGGCTTGAATACAGGCCAGATGGTAAGCTATAACCATACTGCCAGCCAACCCCTAACCGTGTTGACCAATACCCAACCGCTGCGAGTTATGCTCAACTGGACTGATCCACCAGCTTCGTTGGCAGCCACCCAACAATTGGTTAACGATCTTGATTTGGTGTTGATTGGGCCTGATGGTACGCGCTATTATGGCAATAATCAGAGCACTGGCGATCGCACGAATAATACCGAAGGTGTGATCATTAATAATCCCCAAATTGGTGCATATCAGATTGAAGTTACTGCCCATAATGTACCTATTTCTAGCCAAGCCTATGGCTTGTCAGTCGCTGGCCCATTGCGTGAAGCTACTGGCGGCGGTACGCCAACTCCAACCCCAACCGCTATAGCAACCGCAACAAATACGCCAACCAACACGGCGACCAATACACCAACCAACACGGCGACGAATACGCCAACCAACACGCCAACCAATACGCCAACCAATACACCAACCAATACACCAACCAACACGCCAACCAACACGGCGACCAATACACCAACCAACACGGCGACGAATACGCCAACCAACACGCCAACCAATACGCCAACCAACACGGCGACCAATACACCAACCAACTCGCCAACCCCCACCAATCTGCCAACTGTGACCACGACAGCGGTTACAAACGAGTATGATGTTTGGATACCATGGGCGAGCAAATAAACGAAGCCTGACTAAAAACGCGATCAACTTAACTTGGTTGATCGCGTTTTTGTTTGCCCAAAAATCCCCCTTGACAGTCAAACTTGGTTTAGTTATACTCTTGATTGAACGTTCAATCAAGTTTTTGGGGTATGGTATGACTGATGAACAACGTGAGCGGCGCGAGGCAATTCTGGAGGCGGCGCGAGCCGAATTTGCTGAAAAAGGCTTTCGCGGAGCTACGATCAAATCGATTGCAGCACGGGCCAAGATTCAGTCGCCTGCCTTGATCTATTGGTACTTTCCAAATAAAGATGCTTTGCTGGAAGCCGTGATGCAAGGCCAACTGCCGCTGCTTCAACAGATGCAATCACTTGATGGGTTGTTCGATCAGCAGCCACGGCAATTGCTGGGCATGTTGGCCAAAGGCTACCTGCAAGCAGGTGATAATCCGCATACTGTGCAAATGATGCGGGTGCTCTTGGGCGAAATGCTACTGGGCCGCAACCCAACCGAGTTGCTTAATCAACAGATTGTGCCGCAGATCAAGCAATTTCTTGAGCGCTACTTGGTTCATCAAATTCAGCTTGGCCGCATGCGCCAGCACGATACCCGCGCCAGCACCCGAGCTTTTTTGGGGATGCTCATGCCCCAAATGTTGAGCAAAGTGATTTTGCCAAGTTTGCAGGCCGATGGATTAACCGATGACGAACATATTGCCACGGTTATTGATATTTTTCTGAATGGACTTAAGCCAGAGGAGTAAACCCATGAACGCAGTTGAAGTTCGGGGACTCACCAAACGCTACGGCAATGTCCAAGCCCTTCAAGGTGTCGATTTGACCGTCCCTGAAGGCATGATTTTTGGTTTGCTTGGCTCGAACGGCGCAGGTAAATCCACCTTGATTAAGGCTTTGGTTGGTGCACTCAAGCCCAATAGCGGTGAATGGCAGGTGCTTGGTCTTAACCCATTGCGCGATCAAGCCAAGCTCCGCGCCTTGATTGGCTATATGCCGCAGGGTGTCGCACTGTATGAAGATCTCTCGGCCCGCGAAAATTTACGATTTTTTGGCAGTGCTCACGGCGTGCCCGCGTTGGAGCAACGGATTCAGGAAGCACTTGAATTTACCGAATTAACCAGCCGCGCTGATCATCCAGTCTATGGTTTTTCGGGCGGGATGAAAAAACGGGTTTCGTTAGCCTGCGCTCTGTTGCACAAACCACGCATGCTTTTTCTCGATGAACCGACTGCGGCAGTCGATCCGCATCTTAAGGTGCGTTCGTGGCAGCTCTTTCGCGAATTAGCCAACGCTGGCACAACCTTATTTATCAGCACGCACCTGATGGATGAAGCTTTGCTCTGCGACCGCCTCGCTATTCAACAAACTGGCAAAATTTTGATTGTTGATACGCCGCAAGCGATTTTGGAGCATGGCCAAACCCGATTAACTATCAAACAGGCTGAGCAAACCAGCGAACAGCAGATTGCCAGCACACCCAACGCTTTAGCCGAAACCTTGCACAGCTATGGCCTGAATCCAACGATCCAAGCTTTGACCTTGCACCCCGATTCGTTGGAAACGATTGTGCTGCGCATGCTACAAAAAAGCGAGGTATCGCAATGAGCCGAATTTTAGTTGTTGCCAAACGGGTATTAACCCAACTTCGCCATGACAAGCGGTTACTTGGCTTGTCGGTTATGGCTCCGTTGTTGATTATTTATCTGTTGAAAATTTTCTTTGATACCATGCCCAAGGGCTTTAATAATGCCCGCTACATTATGCCGATCACGGCCTTTATGGTGCATTTTTTGGCATTTTTGCTCTGTGCAATTGTGTTGGTGCAAGAGCGCACCGCCGGAACTTTAGAACGTATGTTTATCAACGGCTTTCGGCGCATTGAAATTATTGGTGGCTATGTGCTGGGTTATATTCTGCTCGCCACTTTCCAGGCGGCAATTGCCTTGGCGCAAGCTTTGTGGTTATTCGATTTGAGTTATGCGTGGGGCGATTTGGCGATGTTGTTTGGGGTAATTTGGCTGCTGGCGATTACCTCAGTGATGCTCGGGATGTTTATCTCGACGTTTGCGCGGCATGAAGGCCAAGTTTTCCCCTTTATTCCGATGATTATCTTGCCGTCGGTGTTTCTTTCGGGCTTGTTGATTAATCCTGAACAACTGCCAACATGGGCCAATTGGCTGGGTCATGCCTTCCCATTGTTTTATGCCAACGATGCAATTCAAGAAATCATTGGTAAAACCCCTACGAGCAGTGTGATTTGGACGAATATGGCGATTCTGGTTGGCTATGGCTTGTTTTTATTGACCTTGGCTTCGCGTACTTTAAAAGATGTAGAGTAAGCAAGCATAGAGAGTATAAATTATAGAGGGCAATTGGCTCGAAAGGTTATACTTATAAAGCCAATCGCCAAATCAAATATGGTTTATGTTCTATGTGCTATGTTCTTCGAATAGGGTGGAATCGCGATTAAGCTCAAGCAAAAGCCCAAAATAGCCACCTCAAAGACCATGCCAGTCCACATATGGGTAATCCAGTTTAGACCCATACTAGCCATAATGATCAAGTAGTAACCAAGAAACAAGCTTGCTGGCAGCAGGCTACAGACCAAGCGCACCGCCAAGGGTCGCTGTTGATTGATCTGCCACGTATGCATTGCAATATCAGCGAGCAAGCCGACAATTGCTGCCCAAACGACCACTGGCCAATAGGCTTGCGAACTTTGATTGTGGACAAACCAAATCAGGCCAGTGCTGCCACCAATTAATAACGTCATTGCCCCGAATGGTAAGGGCCAGAAACGCAGCGAGAGCAGCAAAATTCCAATCAACACCAGCGTGGTGATAATGCCAGTGCTGATGCCGCGCATATCAATATTCGACATGGTTGATTCAAGGTACGGTTCGGAGAGAAATGGCGCATTCACAATGGGGCTAGCATATTGGGTAAAGAAACTGACGGCAGCCATCAAGAAAAACAGTGACATCACCATTGTGCCCAAATCACGCCAGCCCCGCAGATTTGCGCCCGCTTGGGTTTGGAGCCAGGCAGTGCGTAACGGAGCAGTGCCAAACAACATCGCGCCGCTGATAATCATCAAATGCGGTGGGCTGAATAAGGCATCAAGCCGTAACTCAAAACCAAACCATTCATGCCACATCAAATCGAGTGGAGCCGCAAACGAAAAGAGGATAATCCCAAGCAGTGCGGGGAAATAGCCTTGCGGCAGTGCTTTGGTGAGCGGGTATTGGCGGTACATATTGCGAATTTGGACTGTGCCAATCACGGTTGTAATGCCCAGAAAACCCGAATAAAGCACGGCATGCCACGGCGAGAAAAACGTATCGATCAATTGCTCGGCATGGGCCAAACCATCAATAAACAGGCCAATCAGTAGCCAAATGCTGAAGACGATGCACAAAACATCAAGGCGCTTGCTGAATGGCGGATAGCCCGTAGGGGCCGGATTCAGCCGTGATGCAGTGGTTTTGGTTGGGCCGACCGTTGCCATTCTTGGCCTCCTTGAGGTTGATAGTGCGGCGGCGATAAAGAGCTAGCAGCTTGGATGCTAATTGCAAGAATGGCTCGACCGCCTTGTCATAAGATATGCCAATAGTAGCATAGATTCAACAATCGGCGATAGCCAAAAGGTAAACGCTAAGTAAACCAAAAGGTGCTATTGAGCCTAGTTTTCCTACACTTAAATTAAACGCACTCCATCGACGAATGGAGTGCGTTTGAACTTTCTAACCGATTGATTTAGGCAGCTTTGCTCGGTGCTTCGTAGGGTGGAGCCACCAAGAAACTCAGAATCAAGCCAACAATTGCTACCTCGAAAATCATGCCTGTCCACATATGGGTAATCCAGGTGAGGCCAGGCCCAGCCATAATAATTAGGTAATAGCCTAGGAAGAAGCCAGCGGGCAATAAACTACATAACAAGCGAATGCCTAAGCGATTATGACGATCGATCTTCCAATAGTGCATAGCGCAATCGGCAGCAAGGCCAATCACCACGGCCCACACTAAAACAGGCCAATATTGCATAACGCGGGAGGCCCGCATCGCCCACAGCAAGAACATACTGCCACCGACCAGCAGCGTGATCGAGCCAAATGGTAAGGGCCAGAAACGCAACGATAGCAGCAAAATGCTAATTAAGACGAAGGTGCTGATATGGGCTGAGGCGATGCCCCACAGGTCAGCCCGATACATCTCAATTTCTGGTGCACCAACATAGGGCAATGAGAGCCATTTGGGTGAGGCCAAAGGATGGGCATATTGAGTCATAAAGGCAGTCGTGACCATGAGAAAAAACAGCGACATCACCATTGGCGCTAATCCGCCCCTCCAGCCTGCTAATTTTTCGCCTTGCTGCATGCGAATCCAGGCGGTGCGCAATGGAGCGGTTCCAAATAACATCGCGCCAGAAATTAGCATCAAGTGCGGCGGGCTGAGCAAAGCATCAAGCCGCAACTCAAAGCCAAACACATCATGCCAAATAAAATCAAGTGGGGCGGCAATCGCAAATAAAATGATGCCCACGAGTGCCAGCAAATAGCCACGCGGCAAGGCTCGCCAAAGTGTATAGCCTTTGTACATATTGCGCAGTTGCAGCCCACCGATCCACAAGGCTACCGCCAAAAAGCCTGAGTAGAGAATCAAGTGCCATGGGGTGAAGAAGGTATCCACGGCGTTAGCAGCATGGGCTGCGCCATCAGCGAACAAGCCAATCAGCCACCACGCTGCAAAGACCATTGACATAAAATCAAAGGTGATACTTGATGGTGGATATTCGTCTGGGCGAGGCAAACTCGAAACATTCCGACCAATCCGTCCGATTGAGGCCATATCAAACCCCCTAATTCTTGATAGTGTCAGACCGCTGCGGATACGTGGGGTGGTAGCCTTTCCACAAGCATGGGGGAAATGCTGCTACTGGTCGATGTCGCTGCTCAAACGTGGAGTAGCCCTATTATGCCATAAAATCATAGTCTAGTGGTAGATTATGCAGAACATAGAGCAAAGAGCATAGAACATAGCATAGGGATCAGGGGCTAGAGGTCAGGGGTCAGTTTTGATCCACGAAGGGCACGAAGCCCCCGGAGTAATTAGGCTATAGGCTTCTGACCCCTGATCCATGACCTCACAAGGGTAGGTTTTAACAATCATGGGGTTGGATTCAGCGTCGATTGGCATGCTGTGCTGATCAGGTACATCGTCACATGGATCAGGGACATCATCGGCGATGCAGTTATCGGTGTTTAATCAAGGCTAGAACACCCGACTGACCATACCGACGATGTGGATGGATTCACCGACGATGTACCTGATCCGTACA
>NZ_DOPT01000022.1:0-39248 GCF_003512625.1 Herpetosiphon sp.
GGGTTTTAATCCCCCAGAGAGGAGGGCTGGGCTTAACATAGAATTGGTTCCCCTGCCCGATCCATCAGGGTCGGGGGGCGACACCGATCCGCCGTAGCGCGACACCCATGCCCCAATCGGGGTCGTTTTCGACACCAGGCGACTCTCTATCGGGTACGATACGGGTATCAGATCCAACCATCCCCAGAATAGGAGTCGCTGATGCTGGATCGCATCATACCAAACATCCTTCGTCGCTTCAAGCGCCCTGTGGCCACCGTGCCCGTGTCCGATGGTGCCCTGCTGCCTACCCATCCCCGTCGTCCCTGCCCGCTCTCCATGCCGGATCTCCCCCCGATCATTGCCGCTGATCCCACCGCTGCTGCGGCGCATCAGTGGCTCGCCCCCATTCCGTGGCATGCTTTGCCGCCGCTCAGTGACCGCCCTCGGCCTGGGCCACGCCCCGCGCCGCGTGCCCCCTTTCTCGCCGCGTTCCTCCTCAAACTCGATCTCCAATTGCCCTCCATGGGGCATTTGCGCCGCTATCTCCTGCGCCATCCCGCCCTCGTCTGGACGCTCGGCTTTCCCCTTCGGCCTGACCCTGCCGCCCCGCTCGGCTTCGATGTCGCCGCCAGTGTCCCGTCGCGTCGTCAGTTTGCCCGTGTCCTGCGAACCTTACCCACGCCCATGCTCGACTTCCTCCGCATGGCGCTCGTGCGGCGCATTCGTGATGCCCTCCCCCCCGATCACCACGCCACCTTCGCCGACACCATTGCGGGCGATACCAAGCACATTTTGGCGTGGGTCAAAGAGAACAATCCCAACCGCTTTGCCCCGGATCGCGCGAAGAAGCAGGTGCAACCCCCCGGTGATCCGGACTGTCGGCTCGGAGTCAAGCGCCGGAGTAACCAGCAGCCGACCCCCACCACCGATGGTCAATCGCCAACCCAGAGTAAGGCCGAAGCCTACTGGGGCTACGCCAGTGGCATTGTCGTCACGCGCACCCCCTTTGGCTCAATCGTGCTTGCCGAACATACCCAACCGATCAATGCGGGCGATATGACCTATTTTGACCCGCTCATGGCGCAGGTGGAGCAGACGCTCGGTCGCCGACCGCGTAATGGCGTGTGGGATGCCGCCTTCGACAGCCAACGGGTCTACACCTACTTCCACACGGCTGGCGGGATGGCGGCGGTTCCGGTGCGGAAGCCCAACCAGCCACGGCAGTTTTCGCCCGACGGCGTGCCGCTGTGTGCCGCTGGTTTGGCCATGCCGCAACAGTTTACGTATGCCATGAACACCAATGGCCCGCCACAAGAGCGGGCACGCCATCGCTGTCCGTTGCTGTACCCGACTGCCACCGGCGAGCCATGCCCAACCAATGACAAACACTTTGCGACGGGCGGGTGTGTCACGACGATCGGGACGCAAGTTGGGGCAACGCTGCGCTGGACGATCGATCGTGGGTCAGCGGCCTATAAAGCCTTGTATCGCGAACGCGCGTTGGTCGAACAGATCAACAGCCAAGCGTATGCCTTGGGGATCGAATGGCCAAAACTGCGTCGTCAAAGCGCGGTCACAGCGTGGACATCCTTAATCTATGTGGTGATTAACCTGCGCGTCGTGCATCGCCAGCAGGGAACACACGACCCGATCCACGACTAACGTGGCATGCGTCTCGTCCGTGAATCGCCAGGGGGATGGCTTGGATGGATGGACGGACGCAGCCACAGCGATCAGGGAACAGCCACAGCGGCGGATCAGGGATGATCGGTCGGCGTGATCGGCTGTCCGTGCATCAGCCAACGCCGCGCAGCAGCACACCGATGGGCTGCCGCTGCGCGGGATTGCGGGTAGCATAACGGGCGATGGGGCGGATCTGCCCACAAAAAAACCACGCAAAGCGTGGTGATCGGCCAGCGGCGGCGCGGAATGAGCGAAAAAACCTGCCAAAACCACGCAGGAATTCGTCCAGCCCTCCCAGAGAGGATTCAGGTCTTTCGAATTCTTACAGGCGAACAGGCCGCTGAATACGGTCTGCGTTTTAATCCCCCAGAGAGGATTCAGGTCTTTCGAATCTTGGCTTAGATACGGCCAAAATGTATTATTACACGGCAGTTTTAATCCCCCAGAGAGGATTCAGGTCTTTCGAATTTATTATTAACCGCATGGGTGGCTATGGGGCCATCAACCCCGTTTTAATCCCCCAGAGAGGATTCAGGTCTTTCGAATAATGAATGCGGTAGAGAAATTTCGCCCCAGAATCGATTTAGTTTTAATCCCCCAGAGAGGATTCAGGTCTTTCGAATCGATAGTTCACCCGTTCTGAGGGTACTCACCCAAAGGTTTTAATCCCCCAGAGAGGATTCAGGTCTTTCGAATGCGCTTGAGATAGCCCAGCCGCCCGCCACCAACGTTGCCAAGGTTTTAATCCCCCAGAGAGGATTCAGGTCTTTCGAATTTTGTCGTAGACAGCTACGATTTGATCGTAGTGCTCAGTTTTAATCCCCCAGAGAGGATTCAGGTCTTTCGAATAACCAAATTCCTGTGATCGAAAATGGCTTCCTGAAGGGATGTTGTTTTAATCCCCCAGAGAGGATTCAGGTCTTTCGAATATAGCCGAGACTGGCGACATCGCGGGTTCAATTATATGGGTTTTAATCCCCCAGAGAGGATTCAGGTCTTTCGAATCAACGTCAGCGGGGTGCTGGCTGTAGCTGCGGATTTGATGGTTTTAATCCCCCAGAGAGGATTCAGGTCTTTCGAATAATAAGCAAGCTGATAGTATGGTTCGTAGCGCCAAAGGTGTTTTAATCCCCCAGAGAGGATTCAGGTCTTTCGAATTAATCGCTCACTAGCCTATTGAATTGGCGGGGCCAATGTGGTTTTAATCCCCCAGAGAGGATTCAGGTCTTTCGAATCAAGAACTTGCCCAAGTTGCTCGAACGTATTTCAAGTAGGTTTTAATCCCCCAGAGAGGATTCAGGTCTTTCGAATCTTGTAAGCGTTTTGATTTGACCAGTGTTGGGCGGTTTTAATCCCCCAGAGAGGATTCAGGTCTTTCGAATATACCCCATTTTTTAGGGCTTTGCAAGGGGCTAAAATGAACGGTTTGCGCGGTCCGCTTAAATTTGTTCAATTAATGCCTATTCTGCGCTACAAATAACGGTGGAAAACTGCCTTTTAGACCATTGGAATGGGATCGCGCGGCATATACCACTTTTTTGCCAAGTATTGGCATGATCACGGTCTTGTATTCGCTGATGCTACCGAATCAGGAGGAAGCGAAGACCACGCAAGAATGGGCATGCACAGAAAAGAGGAAAACAAAAAGCAACAGGTTAAATTGGTCTATGCAGACCCCTGTTGCTTGCGAGGATTATAGTGCGTCTGTGCTGTTTGTCAACAAAAATAAGCCAACGTATCCCACATATCCCACACTCGACTAATATAATTCGTATCACCTAAACTATTGTGCTATCACAAAGCCCACCTATTTCTCTACGATCACAGATGCCTTTGTTACAGTCGGAGGCAATGGGTATTCAGTATGTCTAACTTATGGCTGTACTCCTTCTGAATCGATATGGTCGATATTTTCAAGATCATGGCGACGCTGATCCATCCAGCGTTGTCCACACACATCGTGTCGCGGTTGCATGGAGCAACGCGGGCATTGATCAAAGCCAGTGTGGGCAGTATAGCCACAGGCGTAACAGCCATGAGAGATGGTATGACTGACCCGCACCGATTCAACTGGATATCCATAACGGGTTTCGCGGGCAACGCGCCAGCAGATTGTATGGTCTTGATTAAACACATCCACTAACACGAGATCGGAGTCGGTAATCACCAGCGCATCAACAATCTCGATCAGGTGTTCTGCCGATTCCCCGAGGTCAGGCACGAGGTAAAGGACATGCTGTGGTGATGATCTGCGGCTGAGCATCGCAAAAGGTTTTCCCTCTTTGGTCGTATGGAGGTGCTCCCAGAGTGGGTTATCGTGCGTACCAGTGGCAAGGTTAAAGTACTTCATATATGGCCTCCCTTTAGATCATTGGACAAGTAGTGTGGGCCGAGGGACGGTCACGGCGGGCGATCTTATGTGGTCAATCGCATCTTGAAGCGTGGAAAAACTCTGAATCGCATTGGGTAAAGAACGGATGGATTGCAAGTCCATCGCCACATGGGGCGGAATGCCTACAAACACAGGGCGGCATCCTAAAATCAGGCTAACCTGAAGGAGATCGGCAAGTGTTGTCAATGTATCGGGATCAATTCCTGTAACTCCCGTGAGATCGATGAGTACATGCCGCAGTTGTTGCTGCTCAATCTGGCGCGGGAGCAGGGATGCTAATTGATCCATCCGAGCACTGTCGAGGTGTCCGATCAAGGGGAGCACTGCTCGCTGAGGAATAATTGGGATTACCGGAAAGGTCATTTGGCTGAGTTGCGTGGTCAGGGCTTGTCGTTCAGCACTACTCGATGCTAAGGCCGTGAGGGTGTCTCGTAACTGGGTATTGCGGGCCTCGCTTGCTGCGTGCGCTGTGCGTAATTCCTGCTGGGCGGTTTCAAGTTCTGTTGAGCGTGCTTGGAGATGCTGATAGGCCAGTTCGAGGGTGGTATCAAACCGTCGTCGTAGACTCGCGATTACGAAGATAGCTTGGATCACCATCCCACCACCGATCAGGAATAAGATAGTGCGGACGCGAGCAAAGGCGGTGCGTTGTTGATTGGCCGTCTGTTGGACGAGGATGCGCCGTTCATTGACCATCGTGCGGCTCTGAAATTCGAGGTTGATAAAGATGGTAGAGAAGGAAGAAAGATCGTTTATTTCTTGGGCAGGGACACGCTGAAACTCACGCTGAATCACGGTAAATGCTTGATATTCAATAGAGGTGTATTGCGATTCTGCTGCACTGCTATAGAAGCTATTCATGGCAGCGAGACGATTCGACACGAGATTGTGACGCAGCTGATATTCAGTAGCCAGGGTAGGATTGTTCGTCCCTCCATCGTTGGCAACGGCACGCAACCGTAAGATATCGCGTTCGAGTTGAGTTGGATTCCAGATTCCATCATCCTGCTCAAAAAAGCGGGTCGCCTGACTTAAGGTTTGAAGATTGAGGACAGTGAGTGCGAGTAAGATACCAAGAAGGCTGCTCATGCCGCCCGTCATGATTCGGTGTGGCCATGGTGATCGATTCATAGGGTGATCATTCCTTGCTGGCAGTGATGTATGGATGACCGACGGATGATACCGCTATGGAGTATGGCTCTATCAACAGAGTCACAATTTCTTAGGTAGGGCTTTCATATCAGTCTGCTCTTAAAGACACCATGAATATCAAGCGTGTATTATGACTGAGTTAAGCCTTTGATGGTTGGTTGCCCGTAAGCTGTAGAGGCTACCTCGCCATCAAAAGCTTAATCGTTGCTTAATCTGCAATGATACGGTAGGATTGACGCGAATGGTGGTAGTTTGGATCACTGATCGACCAACGAGCAAAGGCGCTCACCAACCACCGATGCGTCGCGTTGGTATCACGCCCAACGCGACGGCCTATGGGTTTGGTGGTATACCGAAATAGTTATGGTGATGGCGTTACGTTGGTAGGGAGGTGTCATATGGATCAGATAATGTGGTGGGAGTGGTATGAGGCTATGGCGACAAGACTAATGGCATTGCATTGGCAGTGTCTTGAGGATGGACTGCTCCGACAGCCGCCATCGACTACGCTGCGCACAGCAGTCACCACCTTCGCCGTAACTGTACACCAGGCGACAACCTCACTTGATACCAAGCAATGCCCCGAGTCGTTGGGTGATGCGATCACCCAACTCGCCGCGATTACCCAACGCCTTTATGAGCTAGTGACCAAAGATGAAGGGTTACCGATACGAAATGTGTAACCGCGAGGAATGAGAGCAGCCAGATTAGCTTAAACATAGTGGTTCTACGCCAATAGTTGATGTCCCCATTCAGCGGAATAGAGCAGGTAGTCTCAGTCACGAGAGCGCACCTGTGCCTCTTCCTTGACCGATTCCAAAGATACCGCTACGCTCTACCCAACTTCTTGACGATAACAATCAACTACAACATCATGGCCTGACTGCATTTCGTTCTAAGGAGAATCCCGAATGCGACGTTTCCTTATTGCTTTGGGCGTGCTCGCACTACTTGGGCTACCACGGGCGGTATCTGCTCACGACATGTGTTTTCCCTCGGACAAAACACCGTACTGCCTTCCTGATCCGTTTAGCGATTATTGGGAATTGAACGGTGGGTTGCCCGTTTTTGGCTATCCAGTGACAGCCAAGGCCGATGAACTCAATAAAGACACGGGCAAAATGCATCCAACCCAGTGGCTTGAGCGGAATCGGCTTGAATATCACAACGAAAATAAAGGAACGGCCTATGAAGTGTTGCTGGGATTGTTGGGAAAGGAACGCCTTGCCCAATTAGGTCGTAATCCTGCGAGTGAGCCGCGTGAAGCCGGGGCCAAAGCTGGGTGTTTGTGGTTTGAACAAACGGGACACAACATCTGCAATATTGAAGGTACGGTGGGCTTTAAGACCTATTGGGAAACCCATGGCTTGAAGATCAATGGCATGGACAAGTTTAGCCAATCGTTGCAACTGTTTGGACTTCCATTAACGGAACCAAAGATGGAAACCAATAGTGCAGGCGATAGGGTGTTGACGCAATGGTTTGAGCGTGCCCGCTTTGAATGGCATCCCAAGAATGGTGCTGAATATAAGGTGCTTTTAGGTTTGCTTGGCAAAGAAGTTCATGATAATGCTGGCTCACCTCCGCCAGCCACCCTTGCGATTGTTAGCCACCGCACGTATGTTGATAGTATCGACTTCCGGTGGATTGTTGGTGAAGTTGTGAATAATACAGCGAGCAATCAGCAATTTGTTAAGGTTATTGCGAATCTTTATGATGCTGGGAGTAATCTTGTTGGTACTGAGACTGGCTATACCATCCTCGATATTGTTAAGGCTGGTACGAAATCACCGTTTAGTATTCTGATTCTTGAGCCTCCAGCGAACTTTGATCATTACACGCTACAAATTGAGGCCCGTGAAACCACAACTGCACCCCTCGATACATTCGCCATCTTAAGTTTTGGCAATCGTGATTCCGAGATTGGCAATTACCGCTATGTGTATGGTGAAGTCCGCAATGATACGGGTGTTCCAGTGAAATTTACTAAGATAGCGATTACCTGTTACACCAAAGAATCAACGGTTCAACAAGTAGGGTTTGGCTACACATCGCTGCAAAATATTGCTGTTGGGCAGTCCTCTGCATTTGAAATATTGCTATCACAATGGTCAGGCGTTGAGCGCTGTGAGGCGCAAGTTCAAGCCAGAAAGCAATAACTGGAGCTATTGTTGGAAAAGCCTGCTCCTAGGAGCAGGCTTTTTTGATGCCGTGTGGATCGGTGAGCCGGAGCTGGCGGCCAGCGCTGAGCAAAAGCAACAACAAACCAACAACATTTGTTCGCGCTATGTTGTCGCTATATTGTTGCTTTGCAACTGGTGATCAGCGCTTTCGACAATAAACCGACAACGTTTGTTGTCGTTTCGTAAACCCCTATCGCAAGCAATAACAAACCAACAATAAACTAACAATATTTGTTGTCGTTTCGTAAACCCATCGACACTCACGGATGTATTCAATTGCGTTCAATTGTAAACATCGCGCTAACCACGGTGTATTCAATTGCGTTCAATTGCGTTCAATTGAACGCATCGCACCTTATCGATACTTACAATTGAACGCACCATGGTTCCACTAATCCTTTTGGGTTAATCGGGGCAAAACTATACCGTGTTCGGATTAATCATTTGGTGTATTACGTTCGCGAATGAATATATTCAAAAGCGATATTTCGTTTCTTAAATGCACTACCATTGCACTACCGTATGAAAATTGCTGATTTTTACCGTCATTTAATCCCGTTTATAAGAATCTTGTTAACATCTGACGTGACAAAGTGATTTAGGCGTAGTTCGGGCGTTTTTTGCACTTGCAAAAATAAAACGTTTCAATCATAATTTTTGCTATTGCATCGGCATTATTTGCTCACATCCTCGTTGCCGATGCACACTCATTCACCCCAGTTAGAGGTACAACACCATGGCGTGTGACCATCTTCTCCGCTCAGGGGTTTGTGGAGGGCTTGATCTTGTGGTCAATGTCCGCATAGAAACCACTGTATCCGCTGGGTCACTGCATCATGCCACGACTGCTGATGCAGATGCCCAGGTTCACCATGTTCGTGTCGGGATAGAACTGTTGGAGCAGTATTCGGTAACACACAACGATGACACCGAAGTGCTTGAATGGATCGCGAGTGTTGGACTTGATCAACAAACGCTTGATGAGGATCAATCAGTGGGGGGGCGACCAGTGGTTGATGATCAAAACCAAGCGGGTCGTGGGCAACCCGCTTGGCAGGACAGCGATCAGGCGTTCGTGGACGTTTCGACTTTCCAGCGCAAATGAGACAGGATAGCAGCACGATCATCGGGTGAGAGTTGACCCAATAAGTTCAGAAACATGCGTACCTCGGGGACGGCAGCGATGAGGACTTGGATGGTGGCATCCTCATCGGTGGGGTGAGCGTCCACGGGAATTCCACAGGCCTCAACGAGCTGGCGGAAGGGCAGGTTGAGGCTAATGGATAAGGCATTCAAGGTACGAAGATCGGGCATGACATCGGGCTTATTGATGAGATTGGAGAGGGTTGAAACGGCAATGCCAGAGCGTGTGGCAAGTTCCCGCAACGACCAGTTGCGGGAAGCCAGTTCTTGCGACAGGAGACTGGATAACCCAAGCATAAAACACCTCTCGATGGAATGTGATGGAACGGACGAAAACAAGGGATTGACAGATGTTCGATTTAGTGTACAATCCGACACATAATACACGAGGTTGAAGAAACAATCAACCGGAGACGGAACTCCACGGCAAGGTGGAGCTATTTTGGGATAAAGTGTTCGATTTGAAGAACAGTTCAAGGAATGATTATAATCATTAATCTACTGCTGTCGGATAGGTTAGTCGGATGAACGAGTTTAGAATTGCAGCTATGCTAAAACTGTATGTCGGTTTTACGTGGGAGTTCATTGTATGGAATACCAAATCAAGATTGATCAACTTCTTGGTTTATATTTTTCTGACGATGCAGACGACGCATTTCAATATATGCCAGAACATCAGCTTGATCGAGAGGAGAAAATGTCATCATCTCTTCCACAAGACGCTGAAAGTCTGGAATTGCTGAAACAATAGTTTGTAGTCGTTGGCTGTCTTCTGATTTAGCACTAGAGACATCGAAGCCACATGCAGCAATAATTCTAGCTAGCGGGATGTCAAAAGCTTGAGCTAATGTTGCAAGATTTTCTAATTTTGGTATCTGATTTGGGTTTTTGAGGATTTTAGATATGGTTGAATCAGGAATTCCTGATATTTCAGACAACTTTGTCTGATTCCACCCTCGTGCATCCATTTCAGATTTGATGAGATAAATCAAACCTGTAGTCATTATTAGGCCTTTGTTGATAGTAAATAATAATAACCATTACTTTATTTTAGAGGATAACATATGAGCCATCTACGAGACAATTCCAGTATGTGCGAAAATTTACGTTCAAAGATTATCAAATTTGTAGATTCTATACTTGAAGCACGAACTACTTCTTGTGAAGATACCCTTGAATATAAGCCTGAATTACACGTAAATCCTCAGCTTGGAGTTGTGCTAGATCTGAAACAACAGATCGTAGCTCCGGTAATGAGTTTAACAGAATCGAAATCTGTTCCTCTGGTAACTCTCCTCGAAGATCGATATCAAATCCGCAGACTGTAATCAACCGTGCTAGAGGGATATTTAATGCTTGACTTAATCGATCAAGGGTTTCTAGTTTTGGAACCGATTGAGGGTTCTTGAAGATATTACTAAGCGTTGATCGATCAATCCCTGCGCTATCCGCAAGCTGGCTATCTCGCCATCCTCTCGCAGTTAGTTGAACACGTAAGAATACTGCTAGTGTATTGGGCATTTAATTCACCAATAATTTCTTGAGAATGTTTATAAATTTATATTTTGAGGTATAGCATGAAAAAGCTGGGAGAATTGGC
Organism: Herpetosiphon sp.; assembly: GCF_003512625.1. Classification (NCBI taxonomy): domain Bacteria; kingdom Bacillati; phylum Chloroflexota; class Chloroflexia; order Herpetosiphonales; family Herpetosiphonaceae; genus Herpetosiphon; species Herpetosiphon sp. Next base: position 10,136 of record NZ_DOPT01000022.1, read on the forward strand.
AGCCATGATTGATCGGATAACCAAAAACCTTATTTCCGATGGTTTTTTAGTGTTTCCAGATAAATCAGAACTGAGTTTACCTCATAACTGTCTAATTCAAGAAGATGCTCTACTACAGATTGATACTCAGGCATTGCATCCATTACCGAAATTAAGCGTTGAGCTTGAATCGTAGATGTTTCACTGAATTCGAGATCAAATCCAGCCATTTCTATAATTCGCCAGAATGGTAGCTTAAAGGTTTTTGCGAATTTAACCAGAGTTTCTAGGTCAGGAGTCACATCAGGATTATCACGAAGATTTTTTAATCCCGTATACGACACGCCAGATTTAATCGACAGTGCACGTAAACTTCCCTCGACTTCTGAGTGTTGTTTGATCTTATTTGAGAGTTGTCTCATTGTAAAAAATACCATATAGCCTTTATAGGCCTATGTTGTGGCTCGGCGGCGTGCTAATACTTCAAGATAGGCAAGCACTCCATCGATATCTTCTTTATCTAATTTCTGAAGGTGTTCTAATACAGGTTTATATTGAGGCATTACTTCCATAAGTTTGGATAATCGTTTTGTATGATCAGGATCGGTTGTATCTAAATCTAGATCATATCCAGCCATTTCTACGACACGCCAGAGAGGTATATTAAATGCTCTAGAAACTTTTGATAAAGTTTCTAAACTAGGAATAACGTTGGGATTATCAATAATATTAGCAAGGGCAGATTTGGATACTCCAGTTGTTTCCTCGAACTCACGCCAAGTCCACTCGTTATCCTTCATCTGCTTTTTAAGAAAAATGGATAATTCTGTCATTCTGACCTCGTGGACAAGCCGATAATACTTAGTATAAGGCATTGATTGTACTCTTGACAACTACAAATAACTACACTAGAATGTCCGATAGATAGTCAAAAAAACTTTCAAAAGTAAAGGAGTTCTATGAATAATTTGCAAGGTCGATTCACTGATGAACAACGTGATAAGTTAGAAAAAATATCGAAACAAGCAAAGGTTCCTATCGCAGCGGTATTACGATGGGCGGTAGAGGCCTACAATCCACCTATTTTTTTATCTACTTGTCCGATGAATAGTCAAAATGACAATGAAAAATATAACCAACCTGAACAAAACCAAGCAGCATAACTGTCCCATAGAAAGGAGCCAACGATGCGAACCATTGATACGATTCACCGTCATCTGAACAGTTTCCAAGGGTTTATTCCTACACCATCCTATCCTGTGCCTTCTCCTTGCCGACCTAGTTCGACAGCCCCGATCACCCCAGTCATCGCACGCACCAAAAAGACCCGCAAACCTAAGCGCCAACCCAGTTGCTCATGCCCTGCTTGCACGAAGGAACACACTGCGACTGGGGTATTCCGTTGCCTCAAGGGCAAGGAATACGTGATCTTTGCTGCTGGCCAATGCTTAGGTTATCGCAAGACCGAAGGCACCGCTGATACCCTGCTCCGCGACTATCGCTATACCTTTCTCACCAAGCATGCAGGCTGATTGTTGGACGGCTATCGGTTGCATGCCGTAAATGCAGCGCCAGAAGCGTAACTGGCACGGCCTGAGCAGTCCACAACCTGCTCACCAGCGCCAGTGTGGCGCAACTCGGTATGTATCGATGCTCACCCGTTGTTGTGCGGAACAGCGGCCCCGTTCGCCAGCAGGACTACCTTAACAACTGCATACGCAGTCGTGGCATATCGTGCGCACCCAGCGCGGGATTGCAGCATACCAACGAAGGCTATAGGCGATGACCCTACCTCGGCAGACACGCCGCGCCGTTGCTCATGCTGCACCACGATCACCGGGCAGGAAATCACGTAGGCCTGCCCAAAACACACGATCAAAAGTCTACTACGTCCTATGGTTTTTCGTCTCTCAGTTTGTTGATGAGGTTTCGATGATTGAATTGCTGATTTGCACCCTTGGTTGTGCCATTAGCCTGGCCACGGAACATCTTGCCTTGTGGGATCACCCATGGCGGTTACGCCCACCCATCACCTACATGATCGGCATGCTCACGATCATTGCGTGGTTTACCGTTTTTTGTCTCTTGATCGACCCGCTCTATGTCTTTTTTGGCGTGGCGCTGCTGTTGTTGTCTGGCGGGGCCGGACTGGTGGTGATTCTTGGCTATTGGCTCCGCAGGGTATTGACGGTCAAAGATCAGGCCGCGTTTACCGCTGGGCAGCTTAGTCGGTCGGTTCCATCACCAATCACGCAGGATTGGATTGATGGCCACGACCGATAAACACAAACGTTGGGCCGAGATTACGGATGCGCTCGCATTGCGCGGCAATGCTGATGATGCGTTCGTCGAAATTGCCCAACGTTCCCGCGAGCCGGTGATTTTGCAGCTGGTGCAAAAAGGGCGTGATGAGTTGGCCAAGCAACGTCAACGCCTGATCGCCCTGCGTGATGCACCGGAAAAGGAGCTGAAACAGGAATGAGTTTTCACATTGTCATCCAGTATGGGACGGTTGAAACTCCACTTCAAATTGGTCAATTAAATCAGGATGAAGCATTGATGATTCAGCGCCAACTGACCACAGTTGCGCGAGCCGTGTTCGCTGATCTGGAAGTTCAAACCCTTAATTGCTTCCCGACCTATCACATTAAGGAGTTGCCACATGACCCAATGGATTCACACCAGTGATGGATCATTTGAGAATCTTGGTGAGGCGATTGAAGCCTACCGAGAGCGCCAACGCAAGGCTGATGAAGCTGAGCAGCGAGCTGCCTACTTGGCATCAAAGAATGACCCCGAAGTGCAACAGTGGATAGAGCTAGCTCAGCGTGAAGAGGCGCTAGTACGCAGTGCACGGACACAACGTCCAAACAAAAAGCCCACGGCCTAAGGCCAATGGGCTTTTATATACCGTTCACCAGCACCGATTCATGGATCAGATGAATGGGTGCTTTTGTTTTTCAACCGTCCCCCAGTATACCATGGAGATTTTGCATGTTTCAACGGGCAACGAAATTTCGCAGCAAACTGCGGCTGGCTCTGCTCGGCGTTGCGGGGAGTGGCAAAACCTACACCGCGCTGAATATCGCCAAACACTTGGGTCGCAATATCGCCGTGATTGATACCGAGCATGGCAGTGCCAGCAAATACGCTGATGATGTGGCCAGTTTCGATGTCGTCGAACTGACCTCGTTTCACCCCAAACGCTATATCGAAGCGATCAAGGCCGCCAATTGGGTGAACTACGATGTCTTGATTATTGATAGCCTCTCGCATGCTTGGAATGGCAAAGATGGCATTTTGGAGCAGGTTGATCAGGTGGGGAAGCGCGGTGCCAACAAATTTACCGCGTGGGCCGATGCGACCCCACTCCATCAACAATTGATCGATGCCATTCTTGACTGTCGAATGCATGTGATTTGTACCATGCGGCTCAAAACCGAGTATGTCGTCGAACAAAATGAGCGCGGCAAACAAACCCCACGGAAAGTCGGATTGGCTCCCGTACAGCGCGACGGCTTGGAATACGAGTTTGATGTGGTGGCCGATCTGGATATGCACAATACGCTGATGGTCAGTAAAACGCGCTGCCCTGCCTTGCATGGTGTGAGTATCCCTCGCGCTGGAGCCGAGATTGCTACCACCCTGCTCGACTGGCTCAATCAGGGCATTGATCTCCACGCGCTCAACGAGCCTGATCCGGCATCGATCGACCCCTTGAATAACCCGACCCCATCCCTGTACAAAATCGAACGCGTCCAAGCCTGTCGTGGCTGTCGCGCATCGGTCATTTGGATTGACAATCAGCCCTACAACGCTGATGCCAATGGCCAACGCACGCCGCAGCTCCACTGGGAAACCTGTCCGAAAGCCCATCTCTTCCGCCAAACCAACCGCCTCACTGCGGCGCAAATGGCTGAGCGGGATGCGGTGTTTGATAACTAACTGGTCGTGTCTTTGAGCGCCTTACGGGGCGCTCGTCTGGTTAAAGGTGTGCTATGACAACCGGAAATGCATGGGTTGATGCGATTGCGCAGCTCCCAATCGAAGGCAATATTGTGCCGCCAGTGTGGTTTCAACAGATTACATTCGCGAATGGGAAGCCGCATGCCTGTGCGGTCATCCTGCTTTCCGATATTGTCTATTGGTATCGCCCAACGATTCTGCGCGATGAAACCACGGGCCTCGTGATTGGCAGCCGGAAGAAGTTTCGCGCGGATATGCTCCAGCGCAGTTACGACAACTTTGCCGACCAATATGGGTTTACCAAAGCCCAGGTCAAAGCAGGGATTAATGCCTTAGTGGAGTTGGGGTTAATCGTGCGCGAATTTCGCTCGGAAACGGTGAATGGGCAGCGCTTAACCAATCTGTTGTATGTTGCGCCGATTGCCCATGCGATTGCCAAGATGAGCACACCCCTCTGTGATTCCATTGATACACCTCCCCCAATAGAATCGCAGACCTCCCCCAATAGAATGGCAGAGGTGGGTGATTCTAGTGGCACACCTCCCTCAACAGAATCGCAGACAAATACAAAGACTACCCAGAGACTACCCAAAGACTTCCCATCATCATCCGCTCCTGCGGCGCGTGCTGCCAATCGTGCGCGAACAACCCGCACGGCCACCCGCCACCGCGCATCTGGCGATGCGGATAAAAATAAACATCAACAATCGGCAACCTATCGGCTGTTACGCGATCGGCAAGTCTGGTCAGCCAGCAAGTTTGCCGAGGAGCCACTGGCTCTGATTCAAGCCTATCTTGATCACGTTGGCCCTGAGTATCCAGCGGCCCAAATCGCCATTGACCTGAACGCTGGCGTGCATCAACGCCTTGGTCAACATCCTACCGCCGAGCCAACCCAACCCGCTGAACCCGTGCCCGATTGGCCAACCTGGTTACCCGCCGATCACGGCTTGCCGCCTGATATGGCTGCGTGGATGCGCGATGCCGTATGGGTGGCCGAGCGTGGCGAAATTGAAATCCCCAAGCATAACGATCGCTTTCGGCGGCGTTTCAGCTATTGGCTGACCCCGCTCGAAAGCCAGTTACGAGGATTGTATGCAACGATTTGATACCAGTATCCAAGCATCGGTAACGCCTGCTCCCGACATGCTGCCACCGGTTGTCCCATGGGAGCCGAATGAAACCTGTCCGTGTTGTAAAGGCGCTGGCTATTTTGTCTACGATGTGGCGGTTGACCATCACATGTTTGGCAAACTGCAAGCCTGTGGCTGTCTGCAACAACGCCAAATTGAGCGCCGTCGCAGCGAACTGCATGCCAAGAGCGGTCTTGCGCCGTTTCGCGGCAAAACCTTTGCCAGCTTCGATCGCACGATTGCAGGCGTTGATCACGCCGTTGGTGCGGCCCAAGCCTTTGCCGACAACCCCGACGGTTTTTTGACCTTGGTCGGCAACCCGGGCTGTGGCAAAACCCACTTAGCCCAAGCGATCGGCAATGCGCTGCAAGCCCGTGGCTTCGAAGTCGTTTGGTCAACGGCTCCCGATGCCTTGCGCCTGCTGCGCTCGACCTTCGATCAAACGAGCAACAAGCCCAAGAATAGCTTCGATGAACAATTCGAACTCTTCCGCAAAGCCCCAATGCTGCTGCTCGATGACCTTGGAGCCGAGAATGCCACCGATTGGGGCAAAGAAACCTTGTTCCAGTTGCTCAACGAGCGCTATGAATACCAACGCCCCACCGTGATCACGAGCAACCTGCACCCGAACACCGCTGAAGCGAATCGCCGCTTTGGCATGCGTTTATGCAGTCGTTTGCTCGATGCGGTTCAAGGTCAGTTGGTCGTGGTGCAAGCGGCGGATTATCGACGACGCGATCCGATGGATCGATTGGGGGCTGCCTAATGCGCCGCAAACCCGTGAGTTTTACCACCGTGCGGTTGGTGTGGGGTGCGGTGAGCCGCCGACCACTGGCAACGGTGCGTGATTTAGCCGATGAACTGCGCCTTGGCTATAGCACCGTGGCCCAAGCCTTGTTGGTGCTGCGTGATGCGGGCTATATCGAATTTACGCCCAAGCGCTGCGGCTGCCGCAAAATTATTATTCCCTTGCTGGAGGCCGCATGAGCACCCTGATCAATCTGGTGGGCACGCGGCTGGAGATTCAAGCGCAGCTGCGCAACGGTAATATCGCGGCGGCTCGCAACCTGATCACCAATCGCATGATTTCGCCATGGTTGTTGGCCACGTGGTTGACTCCAGCGCAACAAGCGCTCCTGACTGATCAATCACCGCCAATGATGAACCATTCTCTTGGAGCAGATCCGCTATATCAAGCAAACCAATTGATGTTTGCGCTCAGATGATCGTGAGGTGTTTGATGGCCCTGAATCCTGATGAGATTGATGTGACCGCTGATCCGGCATTGGTTGCGTGGCTCCACGCTGGAGCGGAATGGATTGCGGCCAATTCCTGTCCCAAGTGTTCGTCGCGCATAGTGCGCCAACGAGGAGATCAGCGAGAATGCTGCACATGTTTGTACCAGTGGACGGTCACTGGGTAGCGTGCAAGGAACGAATCATGGATTTTCGAAGCTATTATCACGCTGCCAAGCGCACGATGAACAGCACGCTGAGTCGCGAGATGCAGCTCTGTACCGCCGCGCTTGGTATCTGTGGTGAAGTGGGTGAAGCGCTGACGGCACTCGAAACCAGCATTGACACGCCCGATCAAGCGGTCATCAACGAACTTGGTGATGTGTGCTGGTATATCACGTGGAGCATGGAATTATTTGATATCAATATGCTCCATTCCTTTGTCTCCGCGCCCGAGAACGATCGGGATGTGTATTTGCTTGCTGCCCAGTTTGCCGATATCGTCAAGAAAATCGCTTGTCACCAGCACCCGATGACCGATAACCACAAAGCCACCATTATTGATATTCTCAGTCGATTGCACGCATGGGTGTGCGACGCGGCCACGTGGGAAAACGCCAGTATTTATGATGTGTATGAAGCCAATATCGCCAAGTTACAGCAGCGATTTGCCACCGAGCAGGGCTTTACCAGTGAAGAAAGTATCAGTCGTGCTGATACGGTAGCGATAGAGAGGTCAATCCCGTGACTGTTCACGTTCAGATTCAACCCCAACTGCCCACCGAGGCAGTTTTTTTTATTGAAATTGAGCCAGCCGATCCTGGCACTGACCATGGCTTGATTACTACCCTGATCGATATTCTTGCGAACTTGTGTACTATAGAGGACACAGGAGGAATGCAGCATGCGAATAGCGATCTATCGGCGTATTAGTACGGAGGAACAATCGGATTTTTCGCTGTCGGCACAAGAGGCGAAATGTTTGGCCTACATCGAGGAGCACCAGTGGACTCATATCAAGACCTACACCGACGAAGGCATTAGCGGTGCGAAAGAGTCGCGGCCCGCGCTCGATCAGCTGCGCTACGATGCTCAAAATAAGCGGTTTGATGTGATTTTGGTGCATGACCTCAGTCGGTTGGCACGCGGGATGCGGATTCAAGAAAACATCTTGCATGAATTTATGAATCTCAAAGTGCGCTTGATTGCCCTAAAAGATGGCTTTGATAGCGCGAATCCCCAGTCGATGTTGATGGCCCAGTTTATGGGCATTATCAACCAACAGTATCGGGACAATCTCCGCTGGCATACCCAAAAAGGTCTCCAAGAAAAAGCCGCGCGTGGTCACTGGGTCGGAACCGTTCCATGGGGCTATCGCGCACTCGACAAAAACACGATTGTGCCTGATGAGAGTGCCCAGTATGTTCGCCAGATTTTCAGCCTATATGCAACGGGCCAATATTCGCTGAGCGAACTGGCCGATCATATCAATGGACTGCAAACTCGCCACTGTACCCGCGATTTTATTCGGGCTGTGCTGAGCAGTCGTGCCTACTTGGGCTATGTTCATTGTGGAAAGGAGTATCAAGGCAATCACGAAGCGATTGTTACCGAGGACGTATGGCAGGCCTGCCAAGCCATTCGTAATAGTCGCAGCGGTGAGCGACGGATTATGCAAAAGCCCAAGGCGACAATCAAGGGCTTGATCATGTCGATCGTGTGTTGTGAACGCTGCGGCGCGGCAATGTGGCAGCATGTGAATAGTAATATGGGCAAAGCAACGCCGATTTACTATTACCGTTGTAGCGGCAATAGCCGCCGGACCTGTAATGCCCCACTCTCACGCATGACCAAAGTCGATCAAATGGTGTTGGATATGTTGGCCAGTTTCATGCTCGACGATGACCAAATCCAGCGGGTTATGGATGGTCTGCGCCATCGCCAGCCCACGCCACAGCCAGCCCTTGATCATGCAACGATTCAAGCCCGGATTGATCGGCTTGCCCTGGCATGGTCACATGGCAATCTTTCGGATGCGGTGTATACCCGGGAAGTGGCCAAACTCAAAGCACGATTCGACGAAAAGCCAAAACAACCCCAGTCTATTGACATTGAGAAGGCGGCAAGCTATTTGCGCAATGTTCCCATGTTGTTGAATGCGGTTGGCTTACAAGAGCAGCGACGAATTGTGCAGGAGTTATTGGTAAAAGTGGTGGTATATGAGGGAGTAATTGTTCGTATAAAGCCAACAGCGGCGTTTGCGCCGCTGTTTCCCCAACAATTTGATGTTGTATTTGGAGCGGGAGACGAGACTCGAACTCGCAACCATCTGCTTGGAAGGCAGATGCGCTACCATTGCGCTACTCCCGCGTTTGATTTGCTAGCGCCAATGATGCCCGAAGTTGCTGAATTTGTCAAGTCTGAATGAAACGAGTAGAGCTAGCCCTTCGCCAATGATAAAGGACTAGCTCTAGGTCTTATTCTGGTACGTTGAAATCGAAGCTGGCCTGATATTCTTTGCCATCAAATTCAGCAAAAACGCTCACCGCCCATGCTCCGCCCATGGTGTAAATGCCTTGGGCTCGATAGTTGCCGTTACCCTCGCCTTTAGCTAGCGGTTTGTTCTGGCCCATTGGCATCGAAGGCATATCGATATCTAAATAGACATCGGCATTATCCACCGGTTGGCCATTTTGCGTCACATTAATCACCCAGGTTTGGTCGGTGTTTTGGCTCAATGGGCTTTCCGAGATGAGTTTGAGGGTCACTCCATCAACGGTTTTTTCAACCGGAGCAGGCACTTGGCCCGCACCATTGCCGCCACAAGCAACGAGGCTGGTTAATAGCAATAAGCAAAATAAAAGTCGTTTGAACACGCTGAACACTCCTTATAAAAATAGCAAGAATGAATTGAAATTAACTTAATCGTAGTAATTCTGGTGGGGGCGCTAGGGGCGGTGCTGTCGGTTGGCTCTGCCAAATCAGTGGTTGATAGTTAGATTGTTGCCAAAGCCAGTTCAAATCTAATTCAAGGTTTTCAAGCCCATTCAGTTGCGCTACTCCTTGCTGGGCTGGATCGGGGTTTGAACTAGGTGCATGGGTGTGTAGGCTGCTGGCGGGCGGCTGCGATTCGGCCATCAAGCAAATAAACATGCCAGCATCGCGATTCAGATTCATTTCATTTGCTTGGGTCGATGCACCACAGTGCCATAAGCAACTGAGCGGATTTAGCCCACAGAATAGTACCCACAGCCAAATCAGCCAACGCTGCTGAATGCTTAAATTAATCGAAGAAATCTGCGCCGTTTGCATGCCAATCCACACGTTCAATCACTCAGGTTATCGTATCACAGGTTTTGGGGTTTTAAACACAAATTGCCCATAGTTTCGGCAACTATGAGCAATTTATGCTGGAATTTATGCTTAACCGCGTGGTTCAACTCCATCGGCCAAGCGCAAGCCAAGCTCGCGTAATTGCTTGGCATCAACCGATGATGGCGCATTCATCATCAGATCTTCGGCGCGTTGAGTTTTGGGGAAGGCAATCACATCGCGAATGTTGTCGGTATCAGCCAACAACATCACCAAGCGATCGATGCCTGGGGCCATACCGCCATGAGGTGGTGCGCCATATTCGAAGGCTTCCAACATATGCCCAAAGCGCTTTTGAATTTCTTCAGGGCTGTAGGGCAAGCGATCAAAAATGTATTGCTGAATGCTGCGATCGTGAATCCGAATTGAGCCAGAAGCCAACTCGTAGCCGTTACATACCAAGTCGTATGAGGCGGCCCGCACGCCTTCAAACTCGCCGCGCTGCATTTTTTCAACATCGGCAGGGTTGACCATACAGAATGGATGGTGAGCGGCATCCCATTCGCCACTTTCGGCATTGTATTCAAACATTGGGAAGTCGATTACCCAGGCAAAATGCATCAGATCTTTGTCGGCAAGATCGAGCCGCTTGGCCATTTCGCGCCGTACTTTATCTAACGAGGCCGCTACCACTGCTGGTTTGTCGGCAACATAGACAATTAAGTCGCCAGCTTCAGCCGCCGTTGCACTCTTTAATTGATCAAGTTGGGCTTGCTCGAAGAATTTTGCGATTGGCGAGCGCACGCTGCCATCAGCTTCGATCGCCATCCAAGCCATGCCTTTGGCTCCACCAATTTTGGCAACTTCTTGCAGATCGTCGATTTGCTTACGTGAATAGCTGCCACAGCCAGGCAAGCGAATGGCTTGAACTTTGCCGCCGCTGCTGAGTGCACCAGTAAACACGCCAAATTGGCTATCTTTGACGATTTCGCCTACGTTGACAAATTTCAAGTCGTAGCGCAAATCGGGCTTATCGGAGCCGTAATATTCAATCGCGTCGGCGTAGGTGAGCCGTGGGAAGGGCGAAACCAAGCGTTTGTGCGGCGTGACATTGGCCACCAGTTCAGTCATCAAGCGTTCGACAACATCAAGTACATCATCTTGCTCAACAAAGCTCATCTCAATGTCGAGTTGAGTGAATTCAGGCTGGCGGTCGGCGCGTAAATCTTCATCACGCATACAACGCGCAATTTGGAAATACTTGTCGATCCCCGAAACCATCAACAATTGCTTAAGTTGTTGTGGCGATTGGGGCAATGCATAAAATTCGCCTGGATGTAAGCGACTTGGCACAAGATAGTCGCGTGCGCCTTCGGGCGTGCTTTTCATCAAAATCGGGGTTTCAATTTCCCAAAAGCCCTCGCGATCCATCCAATCGCGCATAAATTTGATCGTGCGATGGCGTAACCCCAAGATATGCTGTTGGCGTTCGCGGCGCAATTCAATATAGCGATATTTCAAGCGCAGCGCTTCATCCTCGCCACCATCACGATTCACCAAGATTGGCGGAGTTTTGGCAGTGTTGAGAATCTTGGCACTTTGCACTTCGAGTTCGATCGCGCCAGTTGCCAAATTGGCATTTTCTGCGCCCTCAAGCCGTGAGCGCACCCGCCCAGTTACCTGAATCACATACTCATTTTTGATGCTATCGAGCATAGCGCGAGCTTCGGGATTCGACGAAGGATCAACAATCACTTGGGTCAAGCCATAGCGATCACGCAAATCTAAAAAGAGCACCGTGCCGTGATCACGGCGGCGATGAACCCAACCAGCTAACGTCACGGTTTGGTCGATGTGGTCGCGGCGCAACTCGCCGCAGGTGTGAGTTCGGAGCATACGACTGCTCTCCTCGCGTTTGGATACTAACAAAGCCAAAGCCACGCCTAGAAGCAGCACGTCGGTGTGCAATCAGCGTTGATAACGCGGCTAGAGCCGTTGGGCGACAACACAATGTTGCGTATTTTAACACAAGGATGCTGCTTGTGTCGCATCTGGCTTTTGTGCTATGCTTGTTGTGCCGCTCACAGCAGTTCATAAACTGCAACATTTTAATAATTACCACGTATAGAAGCTACACTAGGATGTGGAGAAAACGCCCATGAAGGTATGGACAACGTGGTACAACTTACCATTTTTAATTAGTCTTGGCCTTGGCTTGGTCTTTGCAGTGTTGCAAATCGTTGGTGGCTTCGGCGACCACGATAGCGATGCTGATATTGATAGCGATGGTCACGATTTTTTTGATGGCGCTCTCGATACCCTTGGGGTTGGCAAAGTGCCCCTGATGTTTATCCTCGTTAGTTTTTTATCGCTGTTTGGCTTGATTGGCCTCCTGCTGAATGCAGTAGCGTTTCAATTTGATAGCGTGTACCCCAGTTGGTTTTTTGCGGTGGTGTTGGTGCTGAGTTTGCCCTTGGCCTTTGTCGGAACCAGCCGTACCAGTCGCTTATTCGCTAAATTAGCTCCTGAAAATAGCCTGATCGTTGGTTTTGAGCAATTGGTTGGGCGGGTTGGGCGAGTTAGTAGCCCAACGATTAGCGTAACCTATGGCCGAGTTGAGGTGCGTGATCCCCATGGCACAGTGCACACGGTATTTGCTCAATTAGCAACTGGCGAACCATTACCAACCAATACTGAAGTCGCTTTGGTTGAATACGATCAAGCTAAGCGTTGTTTTATTGCCAAACAATTTGGTCGTTAGTTTTAGATATTGGGTTGAGTTTGAGGAATGCTCAAATGTGATGATTATAGCTTTTTGAAAGAAGGAACATGTTACGAGGGAACGTCTCTAGGATGGCTGTTTGAGTAGAGTATTGCTGCCATCCTGGGTTATAAGGAGTTATTGATAATGGAACAGATTGCAGTGTTAGTCGGGATTACCCTACTGGTCGTGATTCTGTTGGTTGTGGTGTTTTTTGCCTTGGTCAACCATTTTTATGTGAAAGCACCAGCCGACCGTACCTATGTGCGAACTGGTGGCAGCAAACCAAAGGTTGTTTTCAATGGTGGTAGCTGGGTGATTCCAGCTTTTCATGAAATTACCTGGGTTGATTTGCGCACGATGGATATTGATGTCGAGCGGACGGAAGCCAATGCGTTGCTGACGATCGACCCCCAATATGCCGATATTCGGGCAATTTTCTTTATCAAAGTTAATCCAATTGCTGAAGATATTGAACGCGCTGCCCGTACCATCGGTGGCAAAGAAGTTAATACCGATAGTGTAAAACGTTTGGTTGAAAGTAAATTGGAAGGTGCACTGCGCGACGTAGCTGCTACCTTTACCTTGATGTCATTGCACCAAGAGCGGGAAAAATTTGTTGAGCGAGTGCAAAATTTGGTGCGTAGCGATTTAGCTGAAAATGGTTTGGTGCTTGAAGCAGTTTCAATTACCACATTAAAGAGTGCTCGCCAAGGGAGTTTTGGCACTGATGATGTGTTCGGGGCGCAAGTGGCGCGGGCCAATGCCGAAGTTATTCAGCAAGCGCTCAAACAACGCAACGAAATTGATCAAATGACCCAAACTGAAATTGCCAAGCGCAATGCTACTGCTGAGCAAGAACGCAATACGATCGAGCGCCAAAAGCAACTTGAAATTGCTCGACGTAATGCTTCGACTTCGCAAGAACAAAATGATATTGAACGCTCCAGCGAATTGGAAATTACGCGGCGTAATGCTGATGTTGATCAAGAAAAATTGAATTTAGAGCGAAACCTATCGCAAGCTCGCGCCACCCAACAACGTGAAATTTTGATTCGCGAATCTGAGGAACGCACTGCTGCTGAGCGAGTGGCTTACGAACAGCAACAAGCTGCTGAATTAAGTCGGGTTGAAAAAGAACGCACGATTGCCGAAGCTGAAAAGCTTAAAGAACAAGCGGTCATGTTGGCCGAACAACGCAAGCAACAAGCGATTCAGTTGGCCGAACAAGAACGTCAGCGCGAAGTGCAGCGCAGTCAAGTTCTGCGTGAACAAGCTGTCCAAGTGGCCGACCGCGAACGCCAAGTGGCCTTGGCTCAAGAGCAAGCCAAGCTCGAACAAGCAGAAAAAGAACGTTTGGCAATTGCTGCCGAACGTGAAGTAGCCGAGCAAGGCGTGGTTACGGTGCAAGAACGTGCTGCCGCTGAACGTGAAGCGCAAATTCAAATTATCAATGCTGAACGTGATGCCAAGCGCGAAATTATCAATCGTAAAAATGAAGTTGAGCTTGAAACCTTCCGCCAAATTAAGCAGGCCGAAGCCGATGCTGAAGCCTTGAACAAAAAGGCAACCGCCGAAGCAAGTGCCGCAATCAAGATGGCCGAAGCTCGCCGTACCGAAGCCCAAGCCATGTCCGATGCGGAAATTCTGCGGGCTGAAGCAACTAAAGCAACCGTTGCTTCCCAAGGTTTGGCCGAAGCTGAAGTGATCAAGGCCAAAGCTGATGCCGCCCGTGTCGAAGCTGAGGCAATTCGTGAGCGTGGTTTGGCGGAAGCTGAAGCCGCTCGCGCCAAAGCCCTCGCCGAAGCCGAAGGTCAAAAAGCCTTGGCCGAAGCTTTGGCTGCTCACGCTGGGGTAGCCCAAGAGCTAGAACTTGAACGGATTCGCATGCACGCCCAAGTTGAAATTGGCGTGGCTCAAGCCAAAGCCATGGGCGAAGCGATGGCAGCGATGGACTTCAAGCTTTATGGTACGCCCGAAACTGCTCAACAAATTCTGCGCATGATAGGTTTGGCCGACGGCGTTGGCAGTTTGATCAACACCGCACCTGCTCCATTAAAAGAGCTTGGCAATCGTTTGATCAACCGTGTGTTGCCAGCGAATGGCAATGGCGATGCTGAAAAATCGGCTAGCAACGACAATGGCTTGAATCTGACCGCTGCCCAACCAGTGTTGCGCGAAGCAGCCTTGATTGCCAGCCAATATTTGAGTGCCGATGAGTTGCAAACTTTGACGGTTGGTGCAGCCCTCGAACAAGTCTTGGGTGTCGCTAGTGAAGAGCAACAAGCAGTGTTACATAAAGTCCAGGGTATGCTGCAATTGATGCCCCAATTGGCTGACCAACCATTGAGCAGTGTCTTGATGTTGGTGCAAAATAGCTAAGTATAGCACTCGATTGGCTGCTTGTGTTGATTCAGCACAAGCAGCCAATTGCTGTTTAAGCATTGAGTTGCTCATGTCAAGCTGTTAGAATCGCGGTAATCGGTGGTACGAAAATCGCAATACCCTTAGTAGGATTATGGTTTAGCACCAAAGGAGTTGTTGTATGTCGAAGGCTTTGACCGACCTTTTTGCCGAAATGACCCGCAATTTAGCGGATGAACGTGATTCATTGAATGCCCTTGATGGGGTTGGCGACGGCGATGCTGGCGATAATATGCTCAGCAATTTTGAAACAATCACCAATACATTGCGCCAAAATGAAGGCCAAGGCTCAGTCGATCAAGCTTTACGCGCGGCTAGCAAGGCTTTGCGCACTTCAGGCAAAGGCCCAACCGCTCCGATGTATGCCAACGGCTTAGAGCAAGCTGCCAAAGATTTAGAAGGCAAAACGTCGTTTGGGGTGAATGATATTGTGAAATTGCTCGGTGGTTTGTTGGGCGGGGTGCAAAATACGCCAGGGGTTAAACAACAGGGCGAAGGCGGGATTCTCGATGGACTGGTTCCAGGTGTGACCACCTTTATGCAAGCCCGCAATAACGGCAAATCGACGCTCGAAGCGCTGATGGATGGCTACAAGGCTTCGCAACGTGGAGCCTATGGCACAACGCAGCAAGGCTCTGGCTTTGGTCAATTCGGCAACAACGATACCTCAGGCAAGGTTGATCCAGGTGCTGCTGGAGCTAGCTCGTTGTTTGGCAGTTTGTTGCAAACCTTGCTTTCCAATGGCCTAAGTGCTGGCCGTGGCGAGCCAACCAAAACCAGCGGCTTTGAAGAATTATTTGGTGGTCAACCACAACAATCGCAACAACCCCAGCAACAACAGCCGCAAGGTGGTTATGGCGATGCGCTTGGTGGGCTTGGCGATTTGTTTGGCCAATTATTTGGTGGCGGCGGCTTATTTGGCGGCCAACCACAACAACCGCAACAACGCCCTAGCAGCCGTGGCGACGATCCGCAGCCGCGTTTGCGTGACCAAGAAGTTATTTAGTTAAAGATCAGCGGCGCATGAAATTACGCATGCGCCGCAATTTTTTTAGGCGATTGAATGACTCAATTCACTGTGCTCGCCATGTTGGGCCATGGTCGCCGCTGCATCGCGATCGCGAATAAACAACGCTACACAGGCTGAAACAAATGCCAAAATTGCTGCTGCCAAGAAGGCATACTGATAGCTTTGGGCATTTTGATTAACTGTTGTGCCGCTATGATTGAGCGCCAACACGCTGCCCAAAATGGCTACGCCCAAGGCCGAACCAAGTTGTTGTTGCATGCTGAAAATTGCTGAAGCTTGGCCAGTTGAGGCATGCGGAATTTGGGCAAAAACGGCGGCCTCAATTGGCAAAAAGAGGTAGGCCATCCCCACGCCTGTGCCAAACATCAAGGCACGTACCAACCACAAATTGGTTTCAGCATCGATTGTGCTCATCAAGCCCATCATCACGGCAACCCCTAAAACCCCGCCAAAAGTCAAGCGGCGTGGGCCAACTTTGGGGTAAAGTCGCGCTACGATTTGGCTCGATAGTACCACGCCAATCGCTTCGGGCGAGGTGGTCAAGCCCGATTCGAGCGCACTGGCTCCAACGACATTTTGCAAAAATTGGGGCATCAGAAACAGAATGCCCGTAAAGGCGGCTGAGCCAAAAATCGCTACTAAATTGCTGACGCGAAACAAGCGAATGGAGAAGAGCCGCAGATCAAGCATTGGCTTGGCTTTGGCTAATTCAACGACCACCAGCGCGGCAAGTGCGCCAACCCCAATCGCGGCACTAACCAAAATGATTGGCGAACCCCAGCCTTTGCTCGCGCCTTCGGTCAAGGTGTAGAGCAAGGCGGCAAAGCCAGCGCCCGCTAAAATAAAACCCAGCCAATCGAATGCGCCAACTTCTTCTTGGGCAGGCGCTTGCAACCAAATGACCCCGAAGATCAGCGCGGCTAAGCCAATTGGGCCATTGACGAAAAAGACCCAGTGCCACGACAGATGATCGACTAAAAATCCGCCGAGCACCGGCCCAACTGCGGGTGCTATCACCGTTGGAATAATCAGCACCCGCGAAACTTGGATGCGCTGGTGCGGCGGGAAAGTCCGAAAGAGCATGGTTGTGCCGACTGGCATTAGTGCGCCTGCTGCGATGCCTTGAGCCGCCCGAGTTAGCATCAATTGCTCAATATTTTGAGCTAAGCCACAGGCCAGCGAGGCCAACGTAAACAAACCAAGTGAGGTTAAAAAGACCCATTTGGTGTTCCAACGGTCGCCCAACCAACCCGAAGCCGGAATCACCACCGCAATACAAATTAAATAGATCACCACGATTGCGTTGATCGCGCTGCTACTCGCGCCAAAATCTTGTTGGATGGTTGCTAGTGCCACGTTGATAATTGTGCCATCCATAATGCTCATAAACAACGCCGCTACAAAGACGACGCAAACTGCAATTTTTTGATCGATCACGATCCGTTTCATGAAGCCCTCGTTTGATTGTGCTAATTCGTTGCTGGCTCGTATCTGCTGGAATGCAAGCCATCGCTTTATTGTAGCGATTATGGGAGATCGAAGAAATGGAAAAATTTTGAACAGAACATATCATTTTTTGAAGCTTTGTTCGCGATAACGGCGCGGCGAAATGCCTAGCTCTTGCTTGAAAAATTTGCTGAAATGGAAGGGATCATGAAAGCCGAGGCTTTGGGCTAATTGTTGAATTGGCATGGTGGTGAATTGCAAATAACGTTGTGCTTCGAGCAAAATTCGTTTGAGAATGATGCGTTTTGGTGGTTGGCCACTGTGCTGGCTAATAATTTGAGCCAATTGTGTTTTGCTCAGATTAAGCTGATCGGCATAATAGTGAATGTCGTGATGCTGCTGAAATGCTTGTTCGAGCAGCGCCAAAAATTGGCGATAGATGGCATAATTGGCTGATTGTGGTGGTTGATCGGCTGCTTGGCTCAGCCGTTGGCTTTGCCAAAGTAGGGTCAGCAGCAAATGGCGTAGGCTGTGGTATTTGGCTAAACAATCTTCACGTTGATATTCGTGGGCCAATAATTCAAATAAACTATCAATAATTTTGCTATCGGCAGCACTCAGTTGTAGCCCGCCATTGGCTCGAAAGCTTGGTTGCTGCTCATCAGATTGGTTGGGCAGAAAAGCCTGATCATAGCGCAAATAATAGCCATTAAGTGCCTCGGCCTGCTCAAAAACATGCACTTGGCCTTGAGCCACTAAGGCTAAAGTGTGGGCTTGCAATGGGTACGATTGCTGATCAACCCAATGCCGCCCAGTGCCAGCCTTGATCCATAACAGCTCATGAAAACTATGGCGATGTGGCAGATTAACCACGTTGGGAATGTGGTGTGGCTCTAGTTTGGCGATGAACATTGGCGCTAAGGCATTATGCTCAAGTTGAATATGCTCAATCTGGTGTTTATTTGACATAATTTATTGAACAGCCACCACGACCAAGGTAATATCGTCGTGCGGTTCGATGTTGTGGGTATAACTACGAATTGCGGTCAGAATTGCTTGGACAATTTCATGCGGGTGGTTGCTCTTGATCGTTTTGATCAGCGTGATCAAACTTTCAAAGCCCCACATTTCGCCCTTGGCGTTTTGGGCTTCAACCACGCCATCGGTATAAAACACCAGCAAATCGCCCGATTGCAAACTGACTTGCTCTTGAACATGGGGCATAGTTGGCCCCATTCCCAGCGGCAAACTGCCCTTAATTTCTAGAAACTCTACTTCGTGCTGGCGACGACGCAACGGTGCTAATTGCCCAGCATTGGCCAAGAGCATACTACTAGTTTGGGGGTTGAACAAGGCGACTTGCAAGGCCACAAAATTATTGGTTTGACGCTTGGTGCGCAACCAACGATCAAGCTCACTGAGCACGGTGGCTGGCTCTTCGTGATCATAAATTTCTGATTGAAGCACGCCCAGCGTAATGCCCATCAACATGGCCGCGCTGACGCTTTTGCCCGTAACATCGCCCACACTAAGACACAAACGACCATCGGCGGTTAAGTCGTAGCTCAGCAAATCGCCGCCAACTTCGTGAGCGGGAAAACAACCGCCAGCGATTGCTAAACCATTGATCTCAGGTGGATGATCGGGCAACAAGCCTTCTTGGATCATGCGAGCGAGCCGCAATTCTTCGGAAAGAGCGGCGTTGTGGCGCAAGGCTTGGCGGCCTTTGTCGAGTTCGTTCAGCACGCGTTCGGCTGTGTAAAATAGACCAGTCGTGCCTGCTGAAAGTAACGAACCAAGGATCGTCCAAAAAATGCTGAAGCTCAGGCGTTCGTTGGCGGGAATAAAAAATAGCCCAAAAATCACTGCATAAATAATCGTGGCAATTAGCCCACCCAAAAATGCCGCCAACGACCAAGCCCGAATTGGTGACCAGTTACGGCGTTGCGCGATTGGCATTGTCCAGCGCAGCAAAAAAAAGACTAGCGATGGCGCGGCAAGCCCAATTGAATAGCTGGAGCCAAAGGTCATGAGCACATTTTCAACGTTTAATCCCGAGGTTGCGACTGGGATAAGGATGATAAAGCCCAAAACGGTTGAGAGCATCATCGACCAGCGCAGTAAGCGGCGAAATGGCATGGGTGTATAGTTGTGGCTGGTGCGGGCGGGTTGCATGGGTTCCTCAAGCCAATCAAGCTTCAACGCGGCAAAATTGCTGGTTGCATTATACGGCACAATCCTATGCTATTATATGCTATCTAGTTATGAGATCGTTCTCAATTGCCGACGAAAGCACTCCCAATTGCATCGCACTGTAGCAGCAGCTTTCGTCTCAACAACCTTCCTTCATTTACACTGATGTATTGAGACCGATTCCAATGAAGTGAATCATGGAGGCAGCAATGAGCGCTGACCACAGCCGTACCGTGATTGGTATCCGTTCGACGAGGAGCTTTTGGGCACGAGGATTTTTCGTCTTTTGGTTGATTATTGCTTTAGGCTGCCAACAAGCGATTGTTCCAGCCACCTCTCAGATTTATGCCCAACCCCCGCAAACTGTTGGTAATTTGCTGCAAAATGGCGATTTCAGCGCTGGTTTTGCGCCATGGTGGGCCACAAGCTCGGTTGCTACTGATACTGCGAGTGGCGCATTAGTCGCAACCATCAATAATGCTGGTAGTAATCCATGGGATGCAATCGTTGGCCAAAATGGAGTTACGCTTCAATCAGGCCAAACCTACACCGTCACGTTTCGCATCCGTGCCTCAACCACTGGTACTGTGGTGATGAAACTGCAAAAAGAGGCCTCTCCCTATACCAACTATTTTAGCCAAGACGTGGCTTTGACTACTAGCGATCAAGCCCATCAATTTGTCTTTACCTCAGGCTTTGATGATGCTGGGGCTGCTTTTCAATTTCAAATGGGCGGCCAAGGCACGAATGTACTGACAATTGACGATGTGCAAGTGTTGGGCGAAACTGGCCCGGTCGAGCCATCGGGCAATTTGGTGCAAAATGGCGAGTTTGTTGGTGGCCTACCGCCTTGGTGGACTGGCGGCGATGTCAGTGTGAACACCGATGATGGCGCGTGTTTGACGATCAACACTCCTGGCACAAATCCTTGGGATGTGCAGCTTGGTCAACATACCATTGCGATTGAAGCTGGTGTGAGCTATCAGCTTAAATTTGCTGCCAAATCAACTGTGCCAGTCACTTTGCCCGTGCGTTTGCAAAAAAATGCCGAGCCATACACTGGCTATTTTTCGGCTGATCCAGTGCTCAACTCGGCCTGGACAGAATTTGTCTATAATTTTACATCGGCCTATAGCGATGCAGCTTCGTTGTTGTTCCAAATGGGTGGCATCGGAACCCCGACGATCTGTATTGATCAGGTGAGTTTGTATATGTTAGAAACCGGAATTCGGGTCAACCAAGCCAGCTATTTGCCCACGATGAGCAAAGTGGCAAGTTTGGTGCATCCTGCGACTGAGCCATTGGCTTGGCAATTGCATAACACTGCTGATGCAGTGGTGGCAAGCGGCCAAACCACGGTGTATGGCGAAGAATCAGCCTCGGCTGAACATGTGCATTTGATCGATTTTTCAAGCTACCAAACGGTTGGTGAAGGCTATTATCTGAGCATCGGCAGCGAAACGAGCTATCCATTTGCCATCGAGGCAGGTTTGTATTCGCGGATGAAATATGATGCTTTGGCCTATTTCTACCATAATCGCAGCGGGATTGCGATTACCATGCCCTATGCTGGTGGCGAGCAATGGACGCGACCAGCTGGCCACATCGGGGTTGCACCCAACCAAGGCGATACCTCGGTAACCTGTTTTACTGGCACTGACACCCAAGGTCAAAGCTGGCCCGGGTGCGATTATCAACTTGACGTTTCAAAGGGTTGGTACGACGCTGGCGACCATGGCAAATATGTGGTTAACAGTGGTATTTCGGTCTGGACGTTGCTTAATCAATATGAACGAGCGCAGCAACGTGGCCCTGCCAGCCTAGCCCAATTTGCCGATGGCACGATGAATATTCCCGAAAATAACAATGGCGTGCCCGATTTGTTGGATGAAGTGCGCTGGAATATGGAGTTTATGCTAGGAATGCAAATTCCTACGACTGCGCCAGTTTCCAAAACGGGTATGGTGCACCATAAAGTTCACGATGCGAACTGGACTGGTTTGCCAATGGCTCCACACGAAGATAGCCAAATGCGCTATTTGTATCCACCAAGTACCGCCGCAACCTTGAACTTGGCTGCGACCGCTGCCCAATGTTCACGGATTTGGCGTGAGATCGATGAAGCCTTTGCTGATCGATGTTTGGTGGCGGCTGAACGCGCTTGGCAAGCAGCCTTGGCCTACCCTAACGAAATTGCCCGCGATAACTTCAATGGCGGTGGTGGCTATGGCGATAGCACCTTGAACGATGAATGGTATTGGGCCGCCGCCGAATTGTATATCACAACTGGCTCGGCCACCTATCGCGAAGCAATTGAAGAATCGAGCTATTACTTGCGGCTTGATCTTGGTGGTGGAAGCGCCATGAACTGGGGCGGCGTGGCAAGCCTTGGCACCTTGTCGTTGGCCTTGGTTCCCAGTGATTTGAGTAGCGCGAATCGCCAAACTGCCCGTGCAGCAGTGATTGCAGCGGCTGATCAATTTGTGGCAGCGCAGCAATCCAGCGGTTATGGCATTCCATACAATCCTGGTGCGCAGTATCCTTGGGGTTCCAACTCATCAATTCTGAATAATATGATTGTAATGGGTTTGGCAGGCGACTTTACTGGAAATGCCAACTATGCCGATGCAATTAGCCAAGGCATGGATTACTTGCTGGGGCGTAATCCACTCAATCGCTCGTATATTTCGGGCTATGGCTCGGTCTCATTGACCAATCCACATCATCGCTTCTGGGCTAAGCAAATTAATCCAGAGTATCCTGGTACGCCGCCAGGTGTGGTGGCTGGGGGGCCAAATTCAAGCATTCAAGACCCTTATGCTCAAGTTGAATTAGCTGGTTGTGCGGCCTTGAAATGCTATGTTGATCATATCGATTCGTGGTCAACCAATGAAGTGACGATTAACTGGAACTCGCCGCTGGCATGGGTTGCGGCCTATCTTGATGATTATGATACAAGTTCGGTGCAGTATCTGCCGTTGATCAGTAAGTAACTCCCTCCCCCCAACCTTATAAAGATAGGTTTTAAGACCCCTCACCCCAACCCCTCTCCCACTGCGGCGGGAGAGGGGCGATCCAATGATCTCCCCCTCGCCTGCTAGGCGGGAGAGGGGGCTAGGGGGTGAGGGCATGAACATCGAGTTTTAATGTCCCCTCACCTCAACCCCTCTCCCACTGCGGTGGGAGAGGGGCTTTTTAAGTTGCGTTGTCGTATGAAAGCTAGGGTGTAGAGGGAATTTAATCGCGTTGGGCGACGATGAAAATTTGGGTTTCAGGAGTTGCGCCGTGGTGGGGCACATAATGTTGCAAGCGGGTTTCGAGAATTTGGAAGCCTGATTTGGTGATCAAGGCTTCAAGTTGGGCTTGAGGGTAGGCCGTCACAAAGACTGGCTGATCGCCGAGCACAATTTGAATATAATCGAAATCGCCTTCGACCATTGAGAGCAGCAACAAGCCCGCAGGTTTGAGCCAATGATGGAATTGTTGTAACGCATGCTCGATATCACTGCGGCGCAGCATTAGCAAGGCAAAAAACGAGACAACCGCATCAAACGAGGCTGGCTCAAAATTAACGTGATTAACACTATCGAGTACATATTGACCATTGGGCACATTTTGCCGCGCCAAATTGAGCATTGAGGCTGAAATTTCGAGACAGGTTACTGCATGGCCAGCTTTGGCCAAGGTTTGGGCGGTGGGAATGCCTGTACCACAGCCGGAATCGAGCACCTTCGAGTTTGGCTCCAACAGATCAGCCAACCATTGACTGAGATCCTGTTGATCTTGATTATTGCCAAACATCACCTCATAATCGGCCCCAATCGCGTTAAACACGGCGGCTTGTTGCTGAATATCATCCGACCACGATTGCATAATGCTCTCCTTAAACCAAGCCTGTTGGTGGGGTGTTATCCTCGTGGGGCTTTGGTTGCTGTTGTGAACGCTTCACAGGACGATCAAAGAACCTGTTTAAGATTGGCGCGGCCAAGTTGCCAACCCGCACCAACCATGAGCTTTGGGCATCGGCGGTGATGATAAAGCGGCGTTTGAGAATGCCACGGACAATCGCTTGGGCAATTCGGTCGGCATTAATTGGTTGCTGATTGCTCAGGCTGCTATCGCCATTACTGCTGGCTTGCCCAACCTCGGTTTGAATATCGCTTGGATACACCACGCTCGTCGTGATGTTATAAGCTTTTAGTTCTGGACGCAAGACTTCCATCAGCCCGCGAATCGCGAATTTGGTGGGAGTGTAGGCACTATAGCCAAATGTCCCGCCTAAACCTGCTACCGATGAAATCGCGACAATCGAGCCAACGCGGCGATTTTGCATATGGGGCACAACCGCACGAATCGCATGCAGCGTACCAAAATAATTCAAATCCATCAGATCACGAAAAACCTGATCATCAAGTTGTTGAAATGGCCCAGCTTGAACGCCACCAGCGGCAGCGATCAACACATCACATGGGCCAGCCCGTTGAATCAGATCGGCGATGGCTTGACTGACATCATGGCGAACTCGCACATCGGCGGTGGCAATTTCGATCCGCTGCCCCGCCCGATTGATCAAGGGTTGCAAGCGTTCGGCAGCCTCGACCAACCGAATCCGATTGCGAGCGATCAACGAAACCGAGGCTCCGCGGGCCAAAATGCGCTGGGCTGTGGCAAAGCCAATGCCGCTGGAGCCACCAGTGATGATCACATGTTTATTTAGGAGACGCACGATCAAATTCCTCAAACAGGTTGATTGGCATCGGCCAGCCGTTTAATCACCACTAAAGTAAGGTCATCGAAGGCTGGTAAATCGCCAGTATGCGCCGCAAGGCGACTACTAATTGTATGCAACATAGTCGCTGCATCGCAATGGGCGGTCTGATGAATTGTCTCCATCAAACGTGGCACGCCCCACTCATCCATTGTACTATCAACTGCCTCGGTTACGCCATCGGTATAACAGACCAAAACATCGCCTAATTCAATAATCGTTTCAGCTTCGCCTAAAACTGCATCATCGATTACGCCCAAGGCAATTCCAGGTGTGCGCAATTGCTCGATCTGGCCTGTAGCGGCGCGATACAGCAATGGCGGATTATGCCCAGCACAAGTGTAGCGTAAACGCCCAGTCACTGGATTAATAATTCCGTAGAAAAGCGTTACGAACATATACGATTGGCTATCGCGCATAATCCAGCGGTTGGCACGTTCGATCGCCTGTGATGGTGGTGAGCCATCGAGCGCCGCACCACGCACCAACGAGCGCGAAAGTGCCATAAACAAGGCCGCAGGCACGCCCTTATCCGAGACATCGGCAATCACAAAGCCCATCTCACCTGCCGAAGGCCCGCTGCGAAAACTCCAAAAATCGTAGAAATCGCCGCCAACTTGGCGGGCCAAATTCCAATGTGCGCCGCTATCCCAGCCCGCAAGTTGCGGCAAGCGCGATGGCAACAAGCTCATTTGAATTTCGCGGGCCACGCTAATTTCTTGTTCGATATGTTGGCGGGCAGCTTCGATTTGCGCCAGCAAGGCGCTTTCAATCGCCGCCGCAGCTTGGCCAGCAATTCCAGCGGCGATAGTAATTTGGCGTGGCAGCCAAGTTTCGTCGTGGCCGCATTGCTCAAGCAACAGCACCCCCAGCGTGGCTCCGCGTGAGTTGAGCGGTTGGGCCAGCACTGCCCCATAGCTGCTGTAGGGCACTAAGCCTGCGCTTGAAAGCTGTTCGAGATCGACCAATTCAGCAGCAAACGATTCGCCTTCAGAACGCATCCGTTCGAGCCATGGCACTTGCTCATCGGTAGCGCTTGCACCAATTGATTGGCGTTGTTCGTTGGTCAAGCCCCAGCCTTCAGCCAAAATCCAGCGATTGCTTTCACGCTGCCAAAGGAGACATAAGGCGCGTTCGCAACCAACCAACAAGGCTGGCAGGCGCACGCTGAGATAGAGCATTTCGCTGATCTCGCTGACCCAGGCAAAATTTTCGGCTGATTGCAACAAGGCGTTCAGCACCCAAGCTTCCTCTTGTTGCGATTGGAAGACCGAGGCGCTATCAATCGCGATCGCAATTTGATCGGCAAGGGTTTGCACCACGAAGAAATCATTTTCATCAAATGCGCCGTAGCTCTCGCTTTGCACATCCAACACGCCGAGCAACTGCTGTCCAACACGCATGGGCACGGCTAGTTCGGCGGCGATGCCATGTTGATCGGGCAAGAAACGTGGTTCTTCGCGCACATCATTAACCAGCATTGGTTCGCCAGTGACGGCGACATGGCCAACGATACCAAGGCCTAACGGTAAGCGTTTGCCTTGGCGTTGCCAAAATGGGCTATCGCTGGCGGTGCTGGCACGGAAGAAAAGCTGTTGATGCAATTCATCAAAGGTAAAAAGATGCACTTGCGAATAACCAAAGCTGACCCGAATGCGATGCACTACCGAAGGCAACAAACGATCTAAATCGAGAATCGCTGTAACTTGGCGGCTAACTTCGCCGATAGTGGCTAGTTGGGCAGCGCGACGACGGGCTGCTGAGTAGGCTCGTGCCTTGTCAATCGCCACCGCAGCTTGGTCGGCAATCAGCGAGAGCAAGCGTAAATCGTCGGTATCAAAAGCACGTGGTTCGCTGCTTTGAATCGAAATTGTGCCTAAAACCTCATCGCCAGTCATCAAGGGAATATAAACCCCTGAGCGTGGCGGATATTCGGCTTGATAGGTTGGCTGGGCTGGCAAGCGATCCATTTCGCTGTCGAAATCTTCGACCAACAATGAGCGACCTGTGCGCCGAATCCAACTGACGATGCCACGATCATTGGGGAGTTCGACGCGCAATGGTGGCTCATGATGGCCATCTTGCACCCGCACTTTGAGTTCAAAGAAACGGCCTTCAAATAAGCCCAAGCGAAAATTGCTGGTATCGACAACCTTGCTGGTCTCGCCATAGACCAACTGACACAGCGAATCAACGTCTAATTCGGCGCGAATGATCGCGCGGCTGATCGCATTAATTTGGCCAAGTTCAGCCACGGTGCGGCGCTGCAAACCTAATGATCGGCTGGCACGTTGTACCATCCATGCGCTGCCAACCAAGCCTGCTGCTGAGATTGCCACCAAACTAAATGGAAAATCTTCGGCCATTTGGGCACCAATTGCCGCCAGCGGCAAGGGCAAAATTTCAATTGAGAAAATATTCGGAGCGCTGACCTGCCACGTGCCCATGGTGATTTGCTTGCCATCCCAGAGCAAAGCAAAGATCAAGCGTGCGCCTTGAACCACCACGATATAACTAATGATGAGCATGATCAGTTTTGACCACAGCCCAAAATCGCTGATAAATGGCAGGACGAGCGCGATGCCCAAGGTACGTGCGCCAGCCTCAAGGGCGCGGCGGCCCCATTCTTCGTAGCGTGAGCGGGCCAAACGACTCAGCCGAATGCATAAACCCGAGGCAGCGGCTAAAACCAAAGTTGTGCTCGGCGTGCTGATCAACGCCACGGCCAAGAGCACAATGCCGGAGAGGCTAAGCGGTTGGTTCGAACGATCGCGCACTGCCAAGCCATCGAGCAACAGCAATAACGCGCCAGCTACTGGCAAGGTAGCCGAGTTGAAGATTGGCAAGCCTTGCCAAATAATGCTGGCACTTGCCAACAAAAAGAGCATGGTAGCCCAACCAAGGGCCACCATGCGATGTTTCGAGAGTCGGGTTCCACGATCAAAACTGGCTAACATGCACCTTACTCAACATCTGCCAACGCTGCAAGCGCTTCATCACGAGTGCGGTGAATGGTAAAGATTTGGGTGAATCCTGTCAGGGTAAAGACCTCGGCTACCGCTGGTTGTAATGAACACAAGCGTAGTTCGCCGTTGGAGCCTTTGAGTTCGCGAGCCAACAACAGCAAAATCCGCAGACCGCTGCTGCTTAAAAAGGTTACGCCCGTAAGATCAAGCAAGATGCGCCGCCCGCCAGTTTCGGCAGCCTCATGGACAATCGTCGCTAAGGCTGGCGCTGCCGTGGCATCAATCCGGCCTTGAACTGGCACAACCCGCACATCTTCGGGCAGTCGTGTCCCAACGATTTTACTCATGTGTAACTCGTTTTCACCAGTTTCAGGATTGTAATTGAATTGCACATCATCCATCATCCTGCCCATCAAATACATTCCGAGGCCGCCAGCCTCGCGAGTTTCGATTGATGAGGTGAGATCTGGAGGAGGAACAGTTTCAGGATCAAAAGGAACCCCGCGATCGAACAGCCGTACTACAAAACGGCTACCATCGCGTCCGCAGACCAAGCGAACATCACCGGGACGTTCAGCAGAGTAGGCGTGTTGGATGATATTGGTGGCAGCTTCATCAACTGCCAATTCAATTTCCCACGCCGTATGTTCGTTAAGCCCAGCATCAAGTGCTGCCTGATAGGCAAACTTACACAGGGCACCGAGCGAATCGAGCAGCCCTGGCAGTTTAAGTTCAGCGGTTTGCGCCATATCGTCTCACCGAAATTCGTCTAGAAGCTACCAACAGCTTCCACCAAGTCGTCATAAATTTGGAACAATGGCGTGAAGCCAGTCAAGTCGAATACTTCGCGAATTCGTTGAGGCAGATTGGCAATCCGCACATCACCACGTTCGAGTTCACTAAATTTCCATTCGCGAGCTTTTTTGCGAGCTTCGATCAACACCCGTAAACCAGGGCTGCTGATATACTCTAAGTTTTCGAGGTCGAGGACAATCCGATGGCGATTTTCCTCAAAAATCTGGTTAATCTTATCATTCAAGGCATCTTTGGTCTCTGCGGCCAAGCGCCCCGACACCGTGATAACATCAACGCGATTATAGGCTTTATGGCTAATATCCATGCATTCCTCCTGCCACCATTGTAAGCGGGTTACATTTTGGCGAATCTGTGGCCTATTATAGCACAGCGGTATTAATTTCTTAGGGAACTTTTGGCCGAGTTTTAACGTTTTGGCTGTATAACAGATACTTTTTTGGAGGATACCCAATGCGCCGCACGTTTACGATATTTGCTCTCTTAACCGTTTTGGCTGGCTGTGGTAGTGCGACTACGCCAACCGCTATGCCGACCAACGTGCCCACGGTTGATGTCGCCCAGCCTGGTGCTGCTGGCTTGGCTGGCTCAAGCTGGAATGTTTTGCAAATCAATGGTCAACCAATTAAAGGCACGCAAGCCTTGCCCTTAACGTTTGAATTGGATGGTCGTGCTTCAGGCCATAGTGGTTGTAATGGCTATTCGGGCGAGGCCAACGTTGCTGGCGAGCAGTTGACCATCGGCCCTGTCATGTCAACCAAGATGGCCTGTGCTGAAAACGAATTGCAACAACAAGAAACCACCTTGTTCCAAGCGCTCGAAAAAGTAACCAGCTATACGATTACTGGCGATAAACTGAGTTTGCTTGATGCGAGTGGTACGGTTGTGGTCGAATTGGTGCAACAAGCCTAAATTGATGCCCTCACCCCCCAACCTTACAAGGGTAGGTTTTTAACAATGGTTGGGAGGGATTCGCCGTCGATATTCATACCCTGACCTCCTGACCCCCTCGCCCGCACACGAGGCGCGGGGGAATCCCTCGATCGTGAAGCTTGGAACGCCCCTCGCCCGCCGCCGTGGGAGAGGG
>NZ_DOPT01000054.1:0-2571 GCF_003512625.1 Herpetosiphon sp.
AGGGCATGCTGGCCGTTGTTCATGTGATAAACCATTAAATCTAGGAGCTAACAAGGATAGATAATCGTCGTAGCCCGATCCCCAATAACCGATCCCCGACTGCCAACATTACCACTCCGCGTCGCCGAAGAACTCGCCATGATCGCGGGCTAGAAAGGCTTCGATCTTGGGGCGAATTGAGCCTAAACTAAATTCCGCACCATGGCCAGCATAACAAATTCGTTGATCATCCCAGGTTAAAATGGTGTTGCGTAGGGTTTGCAAGCTGGTTTGAAAATCGGCTGCCGACCACGTGCGGCCTGGCCCACCTGCAAACAAGGTATCGCCGACAATCGCAATTGGGCTAGCATCGACCAAAAAACTGACCATATCGCCAGTATGGCCAGGCGTGTAGATCGCCTTGACCGTATGTTCGCCAATCGTCAAAATCTGGCCATCGCTGATGGCTGCATCAAGGGGCACAGGGCGGGTTTGTGGCCCAGGATGGCCGAGCACTGGCACATTCAGGCGTTGGCGCATGCTGGCAACCTCGCCAATATGATCATTATGGGTGTGGGTTAGCCAAATCGCAATTGGAGTGGTGTTGTTGAGCATCGCCTGCAACCGCGCCGGGTCAGCCCCGGGGTCAATCAACACACTTTGATTGGTCTGCGGGCAAACCAAGGCATAACTGTTCATGGGCCATGGCCCAACGGCACGCTGTCGAATTTCCATTGATTCATTCCTCCTCACTGCATTATAAATTCAATTTTCCCAAAAGCCGCTAGGCTGGCCTAAATTTGCTGCTATGCGCTATCATAAGCTATCGTATTAATCATTATTTAAGGAGTAGTTCGATGGTATTTTTGATTGGGCGCATGCTCTTGGTGCTTGGTTTGTTGGCTGGCGTATGGCCCAAGCCCAGCCAAGCCAGCGCGATCTTGATCGATTGCAATACGACAGCAGTTAGCGCGGCGATTAGTGCTGGCGGCGCGATCAACATCAATTGCAACAGCCCCACCGTCTTGACGTTTGGCAGCGAATTGGTGATGAACCAAGCAACTGAGATTAATGGCAATAACAATGCAATTTTCGATGGCCAGAATACGCGGCGGTTGCTGCGCAGCGCCAATAATCTCAAAATCACCTTGCGCAACCTCACGATTCGCAATGGCCGTACAACTGACCAAGGCGCAGGCATCAAAGTTGGCTTTTGGAATACGCTCAGCATAAGCAATGTGCGTTTTGAAAACAACCAAGCAACCAAAGATACGGCTGCTTGCGATGGTGGCGGGGCAATTTTTATCGGCGGTGGCAGCAGCGCCATGATCGATCACAGCACCTTCATCAACAATCGCGCCAATAATGGCGGGGCAATTAACAGTTTGCGCACCAATTTGATGGTCAGCAATAGCAGCTTCGAGCAAAATAGCGCCATGCATACCGCAGCCATCAATCAACATGGCGATTGTGGTGGCGGCGGGGCAATCTACATCGACGGCACGCGCATGCCCAACGATGGCGGCCCCGATGGCATTGTGCTGCTCAATAATAGCTATACCAGCAACACCAGCAACAACCATGGTGGCGCAATCTTCATCGGTTTGTATAGCAACGAAACCGCCACAATCGAGCGCTCAAGTTTTACCAACAACAGCGTAACTTACGCAACATCAGCCGATTGGTCGGGTACAGGCGGGGCCATTTGGTATGGCTTTGCTGCTGGTGGCGTGACTAACGAACGGCTTTTTATCAACAACTCAACCCTCGAAGGCAATAAAGCCATCGGCCAAGGCGGCGGTTTGTGGGTTGATGCACCTGCCACAATTCGCAACACCACCTTTTATGCCAACGATGCCACCGATCCGCGCAGCTATCCCGATGATCAAGAATGGCGCAAAGGTAACGGCGGGGCGTTGGCGGTCAATAATAATGCAGCCGTTGATATTACCAATGCAACCTTTATGAACAACCATGCTGGCTTCAACGGCGGAGCAATTGCAGGCCAAACCATCACAATCCGCAACACGCTGTTCTACAATAACACCACCGATTGGTCGATTAAGATTATGCAGCATTGCACCAATGCGCTAATCGATGGCGGCAATAATCTGCAATACCCGCCTAAAAATCCTAACCCTAATTATTGGAACGAAACCAACTGTACCAGCAGCATGCGCACCCCAGAACTAACACTGAGCAACATTGCCAATAACGGTGGCTCCACCCGCACTGCCGCTTTACCTGCTGGTAGTCCCGCGATCAATCTGGGCAATCCCGCCAGTTGTAGTGCGCTCGATCAGCGCGGCTATACGCGGGCTGGGGCTTGTGATGTTGGAGCATATGAATACAACGGCGCAGCATTTAGCCCAAGCCATAGCATTTATATTCCGTTAGCCCGCAAACCCAATTAAAAGCAAAACCCCGCTTGGCTTTCAAGCTGCCAAGCGGAGTTGGTTTGATCGAGCAATAATGCCTTCGGGGTAGGTTTTAGCTCCGTTTCGATCCACTAATCTTCTAGTTCATCGATGGATGCCTGCCTACCACCACATGTCCTTGAGGGGGTGCAGGGGATTAAAGCCCCCTGCGTCT
>NZ_DOPT01000067.1:0-15278 GCF_003512625.1 Herpetosiphon sp.
ACTGCGGCGGGAGAGGGGAGTTTCCATTTCATACTAGGGATGGTTCACCCTCGCCTCGCGTGCGGGCGAGGGGGTGAGGGGGAATTAATCACTGTCAATCTAATGCCACATAGGATCTATTCTCTATGCGTGCTGTTCTAGCCATTCCAAGATGGCTTTGGTTGTCTCTTCAGGCATTTCTTGTTGAATCCAATGACCACAATCCAGATTGACAACTTCTACATTAGGCACGAAGGTTGTCAGAGTTTGCGACTTCTGAACAGAATCTCGGTCACCATAAATCATGAGAGTCGGCTGCTGGATAATTGGATTTACATCGGCCAACAAATGCCAATTACGGTCAAGATTGCGATACCAATTGATGCCACCCGTAAACCCTGATGCGGCGAAGGCCGAGACGAAAACGTCCAGTTCGCTCTCGCTCATGATTGGCTCACCAAGTGGTACTGCGATTTTGGCAAGATTGATCAATGCCATCCCTGGCTGCGGCTCGGCAGGAGGGACATTCTTTCGATACATGTTGCGAAGAAACTGGAAACGATTAGCATCAAATACGGCATCTGCCACGCCTGGCTGGCGATTGAAATGCACGAAATAGAAATCGTCGCCAAACACGGCCTCCATAACCTCGATCCAAGGCTTTTCGCCGCGCTCAATATAGGGAACACTCAGATTAATCACCTTGTTGACCCGCGTGGGATGCAACAAGGTCAAACCCCAAACGACCATTGCCCCCCAATCATGGCCGACAAAGGTGGCATTGGCATATCCATAGTGATCAAGCAGCGCAATCAGATCACCCGATAAATGTTGAATATCATAGGCGCTTACATCAGTTGGGCGCGATGAGTTGCCGTAGCCCCGCTGGTTTGGGACGATAACATGGTAGCCGGCGGCGGCAAGGGCAGCCATTTGATAGCGCCAAGAAAAGGCATGCTCAGGCCAGCCATGACAGAGAACTATCGGTTTGCCGCCATGGGGTTGGCCCGCTTCAAAGACTTCGAGGTCTACGCCATTAACGGAAATAAAGCTGGGTTTAGGAAAATCGGTTGCATTAACCATCGTCATTGTTTCCTTCGCTATTGGTTGCTTCAAAAATTCGGCAGAGCATGGGTTGTGCTGTTGTTGGTTCGGCAGTTTGTTAGCCAAAATCTCAACCGCCTGTTTGCGATGCGCGGAGTATAATAGCCCAATGATGACAGCATTCTGTCACCATTCTAAAATTGTGGGCAAAAAGAGGATGCTGATGGATAAAGTGGAACGACTCATCTCGATTATTATGATCTTGCTGAAAAAAGAACTTGTTTCAGCCAACGAATTCGCCCAATTATTCAACGTTTCTAAAAGGACGATCCTGCGCGATATGGATGCATTGAGTTTGGCGAACATCCCGATCTACGCGGTTCATGGGGTCAACGGCGGCTATGGCATTATGCAAGAATACAAGGTTGATAAACGCCTCTTAAGTAGCTCCGATTTACAAAATATATTAACTGCGCTCAGCGGACTAGAACAAATCTTCCTGCCTGAAGAGGTTGAAAGAACGATTAAAAAAATTGAGGCAATGGTTGGTCAATTGGCATTGAATCGTGCGATTTACTTGTCATTTTATGCTTGGGAAGGTCGGTCTGAGCTACTTGAAACCCTCAAGACCTGCCAAGAATCTATATTAAAGAAAAGACTGGTTTTGTTTGATTATACGGATAAAGATGGAACTATAACGCAGCGAATGATCGAACCCTACGAGCTGCATTTTAGCGAATCAACTTGGTATTTGAAAGGATTCTGTTTAGATCGCCAAGCCTATCGAAGTTTCAAATTAGCGCGGATCGATCACATGACGATGGATACCCGCGTATTTCCTTCGCGAGATAATAGCACTACACAAGGCCACGAAGCCCCGTACCTGCCGCAACTGATCACGATTAAGGCTTGGATCGCGCCCAGCATCAAAGACCAAATTATCGAACGCTATGGGCGCAAAAATCTTGAAGTTCAGCATTCTGGTGTATTGCTAGCAACTATGGAGATTCCACACAATCAGCTGGGATTTCAATTTTTAGCCAGCTTCGGCAGGCAGCTCAAAGTTGTTGAGCCACAAGCCTATGTTGAAGATTTTCAGCAGTATTTAGCTCAAATGCTTGCCCACTATTCTTCATAAAGGTCTCGGTTCAGCATCGCTGACCCAATGAATACAAATAATCAATGAATCGTAGCTAGTAATGGTAAGGATTGACAACTAACGATAGTTACGTTATTATCAACTAACGATAGTTACGTTATATAAAAAGGATTTGAACCTATGGCCCTGTTTAATCATCAACTGGCAGAACAAATCACGGCGTTAGTGCTACAACGCTATCGCAGTTTGGGGCAAGCATTAGGGGCAACGACCCTAGCCGAGGAAGCCGCCGCCGAAACCGCTTTTCAACATAACCTTAATTTGTTGATCGAGGTGGCCAATGGGCGGCATATGCGCAGTGAAATTATGTTGCGCCGCATTGAATTGGCACTTGAGCAATTGCTTGATTTGTTGTTGGGCAATGCCTTACAAAGTAAAGCGGTGTTTCCTGAGGATTTTTGGCAGAGCGAGATTGGCATTTTGGTGTCGCGCACGCGCTGGTGGATCTCCGCCGAAGATTTAATTACGATTAGCAATGCTGCTGCGCTCGCCTTTGGTCAGAACAATCAAGCCAATCGCATGCGGATTTCCCGAGCAATCGATAATGGCCTGCTGGATTGGGTTCCCGATCCATCAGTGGCTAATCCGCAGCAAAATCGACGGGTGTTGCGTTCGCAAGTCGAGCGTTTGCGCGATTTAAGTCGTTTGCCAGAACTTGGCGATTAAAGGAGCAGCGATGAATCAGCCAATGCCCCAAACTGCCAGTGAATTAGGCTTGATGCAGGGTTTTCCACCTGCATCAAGGGTTGACCACGCCCAACAATTACTCAAACCCTATAATCGCTGGAGTTTCCAACATATTCAGTTGCTCAACCCAGTCGCCGATGTCTGGCGTGGCACTGAGCCAAGCAGCCCATTTGAGTATGATCTACACGATTTAGATTCTATAACGTACAAAAATTATCTTGGGCAGGAATTGAGCTTTAATCATATGGTTGAGCAAAGCTACACCGATGGCCTGATGGTTCTGCATCGAGGCAAGGTAATTTACGAACGCTATTTGAATAATATGCAGCCACAAACATTGCACGCTTGGGCTTCAGGCAGCAAATCGGTGACTGGCACGTTGGCTGCGTTGCTGGTCGCTGAGCAAGTGCTTGATCCGCAAGCAACGGTTGCCTACTATTTACCTGAACTGGCCAACAGTGGGTTTGGTGATGCAACCCTCGCTCATGTGCTGGGCATGAGCACGGCGGTAGGCTTTGCCGAACAAACTAGCAATTTGGTTACCGAAAATTTCAAGTATGGAGTGGCCTTGGGTTGGAATCCGCGTCCAGCCGATTATCAAGGCCCAACCAATGTCTATGAATTTTTGCCAACCATGCTGAACACTGGCGAGCATGGACAACGCTTTACCTACCAAACTCCGAACACCGATGTGCTGGCGTGGATTATCAAGCGCGTGCTGAATTGTAGTTTAGCCGAGGCAGTATCAACCTTTATCTGGCAAAAACTTGGGGCTGAGCGCGATGGGCTGTGGGTGGTTGATTCGGCTTGTGCTGAAACCGCTGGCTCTGGTTTTTGTTCAACGCTGCGAGATATGGCGCGATTTGGTCAAATGTTGCTCGGGCGGGGCGCATTCAACAACCAACAAATTTTGCCTGAAGCGGCTGTTTTGGCGATTGAGGCTGGGGGCGATCAAATAGCTTTTGGGTGGAGTGCCATCGCCCATCCTAGCAACGCCAACTATTCCTACAACTATCAATGGTGGCATACTCACAATCAGCATGGCGCTTATATTGCCAATGGCTACGGTGGGCAGATGCTCTACATCGCACCCAAAGCCGAGCTAGTTTTTGCCAAAATGAGTTCATACCCTACCCCTACGGCTGATGGCTCGGAATTTTACGCGGCTATGGGCGCAATTCCCAGCTTAATTGCCGCATTACAATACATATTCGCGCTTTGATCTTACCGCGATCAATCGTTCTCTAGACCCATGTTGCTAGCGCACAGTTGAGCTATGCTAATCACCAGATGATCAATTGTTGATAGCGAATACCAACTACACTGCCGCAAGGCGGTGTTTACTTTCTGTGCGAGGAACTATGCAGCCTGAATATGCCATTCGAACCGTCAATTTGCAACGAACCTATAAAACCAAAGAACGGATCTTGAAGGCGCTTGATGGGGTTGATTTAGCGGTACGGCCAGGCGAATTATTCGGTTTTCTCGGGCCAAACGGCGCTGGAAAAACTACCACGATCAAAATTTTAACGACATTGTTATTGCCAACTGGCGGCACAGCTGAAGTTTGGGGCTTCGATGTGCTGCATGAAGCCGATGCAGTCCGCCGCCATATCAATATGGTTTCGGGCGGTGAATCGTCGGGCTATGGCTTGTTGACTGTGCGCGAAAATTTGTGGATGTTTACCCAGTTTCATGGCATGGATAGCAAACTAGCCAATAAACGCATCGACGAATTGCTCGAAGTAATGGGCTTGGCCGATCGGGCTAAAACTCGCGTGAGTTTTCTTTCGACAGGCTTGCGCCAAAAAATGAACTATATTCGTGGTTTATTGACCGATCCTGATGTGTTGTTTCTTGATGAGCCAACGCTTGGGTTGGATGTTGAGGCGGCTCGCACGCTGCGCACCTACACCCGCCACTGGCTCGATACTAATCCAGGCAAAACCGTGGTGCTCACCACCCACTATATGCAAGAAGCCGATGAATTATGCGATCGGGTAGCAATTATCAGCGGCGGCACGATTTTGGCCTGCGATACACCAACCAGCCTCAAACATTCGCTGCAAGAAGATGTGGTGTTTCGCTTATTCACCACACCCGTAAATCCGGCCTTTTTGCAAGCAGTTGAGCAAATTGCGGGTGTGCAAAGCATCAGCCAACGCAGCGGTGATCAGCGCGATGAATTAAGCCTGATTCTCCGTGATGATGCGATTTTGCCCCACGTGTTGAGCCAACTGGCCGCGCATAATGCCGGTTTGTTGTCGCTCGAAAAACGCCAACCAACCCTTGAAGACGTGTTTGTCAACCTCGTTGGCCACTCATTATCAGAAAGTGAGGCCAGTGCATGAGCGTGATTCTCGATAAACATACAGCAGTTGAACGTCAACCCAACCCACGCCGTGGTAAAGGGCCAAGTGCTTTTACAATCTTTTGGCGCTCAGTCATTGGGCGGGCTTATCCACGGATTATCGGCACGCAACGCGAACTAAGTTGGTTGTTTTTCGATATCTTTTTGCCATTTATGGCCACCATGTCGTATGTGTTGGTCTATGAGGCGATTGGTGCGCCAGCTTCCTACAAGGGCTTAGTGTTGGTCGGCGGAGCCATGACCGCCTTTTGGCTGAATGTGCTTTGGTCGATGGCGATGCAGTTGTATTGGGATAAAGAGCAAGGCAATTTGCAACTATATATGCTAGCCCCAACCTCGCGCATGGCAATTTTGACGGGCATGGCCTTGGGTGGGTTGTTTGCAACGACGATTCGTGCCGCAATTATTTTGATTGGTGGCTCGTTGATCTTTGGCATTCGCTATCAAGCCACCAATTGGTTTGCCTTGGTCGGCATTTTCTTCTTGTCGCTAATTGCCTTGTATGGCATGGGCATGCTGCTCAGCTCCATTTTCTTGGTTTATGGGCGCGGCGCTTGGCAGATGACCGCCGCCTTGCAAGAGCCAGTTTTCTTTGTTTCCGGCTTTCACTTTCCAGTTAAAGCGCTGGGCACGGTCGTCGCAACTGGAGCTTCGGTTGTACCGTTGACCTTGGGTCTTGATGCAATGCGCCAATTGCTGTTTCCTGAAATGATGCAGCAATTTCAATTTTTGAGCGTTGGCACTGAAGCAGCAATTTTAGCAGGCCTAGCCTTGGGCTTTGGCCTTGTCGCACGCTGGGCCTTGCTGCGCATGGAGCGCAAATCACGCCAAGATGGCCGCCTGACCGAGCGAGGCAATTAAAGTCAAAAGTCAAAGGGCAAAAGGCAGAAATAAAAATAAAACCCAAAAAGAAATTTCCAGAATTAACATTAATTCTAGGGTTTGCTCATAAGGGATTTTGCCTTTTGATTTTTGCCTTCTACCTTTACAAAGGGGTTTCTATGCAGCGATTTTTGCAGGCGTTTCGGGTGGGCTTTTGGTTGGGCTGGAAAACCGAAAGTAACTGGACGAATCCGCTTTTTTATATTTTGTGGTCGTTGTTAGTGCCAATGTCGAATGGCTTGATTATGACTATGATGCTGCGGGTGTTGCAGCGCACTGGTAATGTGAATGGGGCAGATCTATTGCCCTACGTGTTTATCGGCACGGTGGTTTATTCGATTGTGGCCTTGTTGCTGGATAGTATGGCGTGGGCCGTGCTCGAAGATCGCGAACGAATGGGCATGCTCAAATATATTGCGATCACGCCATCGTCGATGTATGGCTATTTATGGGGCCGTGGCTTTGCCAAAGTTTCAGTCAATTTCCTGGCAGTGCCGCTCACCTTGACCTTTGGCGCGTTGGTGCTCGATATTCCAATTCAGCTAAGTACGATCGATTGGCCGTTGTTGCTGGCGGTGGTGGTGCTTGGTTTATTGATTGTCACCTTTGCAGCCCAGATTTTGGCGGGCGTGACCTTGATGATTGCCCGCCACGCTGGCTTTGTCGGTCAAGCAGTTTCCGGTGCACTATACCTTTTCACTGGAGCCTTGTTTCCAATTACCGTGCTGCCAATTTGGATGCAAACGATTGCTCGCGCCGTACCATTGACCTATTGGCTCGAGGGCATGCGCCGTGCTTTATGGGTCGATGCCCGCAATCCAGCCTATAAAACCGGGCTTGAACAATTGAGCACCAGCAATCTACTATTAATTTTGGTTGGCGCAGCCGTGGCAATGGCAGTAATTTCGATTCCATTGCAGCGCCGCGCCGAACATCGGGCCAAAGAAAAAGGCTTGTTAGATATGAACACGGCTTACTAAGGCGTGAACAGCACTTTGCCACCAGTCATATTGTTTTGATACAGTTCAAGGGCGTTTTGGGCTTCAGCTAGCTTAAAACGCCCTTGAATTGTTGAAGCCAACTCATCAATCAACAATTTTTGGATATTTTTGGTGATTCGGGCAAAATTCAAAGGGTTGATCTGGCTAATCCAATCGGTCAACCAAAAGCCCGTCACATGTTTATTTTCAAAAATCAAACTTCGTGGATCGATTTGGCATGTACCGTCGGCCAATGCACCATACACCATCACCGTGCTCCCCTTGGGCATCGCTTTGAGCACTTGCCCAACTAATTCCCCGCCAACTGCATCAAAGGCCAAGTTGGCTTGCTGAGCGACACATAGGCTGGCAAGTTCCTCGGTAAAATCAGGGCTATTGGAATTAAGCACATATTCGGCCCCTAAAACCCGCAATAATTCAACCT
This sequence comes from Herpetosiphon sp., assembly GCF_003512625.1. NCBI lineage: Bacteria > Bacillati > Chloroflexota > Chloroflexia > Herpetosiphonales > Herpetosiphonaceae > Herpetosiphon > Herpetosiphon sp. The sequence continues at coordinate 7,548 of NZ_DOPT01000067.1, forward strand.
GCTCCTGCCGGCGCACAATGTTGATCAGCGTTATTTTTTCGCGTTGCGCCAAGCGCACCAACATCCGGCCCAATTGGCTTGCAGCGGCAGTTTGCACTAAGGCTTTGGCGTTGCGCTGACGGGCAATTTCGAGCAAAGCCCAAGCACTCACCGGATTGACAATCGCTGAGGCGGCTTGCTCAAAACTCAGGCTATCGGCCAAGGGCAGGCATTGACGCGCCGCCACAATCACATAATCGGCCCACGCGCCATCATCATCGGGCGATTGGGTGGCAAACGAAACCCGCTTGCCCAGTAGCACTTTGCTATATAATTGATCACCAGTGCTCACAATTGTGCCACTACCTTCGAAGCCAGGCACGGCAGGTAGCGGCTTTGTGATACCATAGACACCATTGATAAACATCATATCCGAGGGATTGATCGGGGTGGCAGCGACTTTGACCAAAACTTCATGCGGCTTGAGCGGGCGTAAACTGCGCTCGACAAGCTCAAGTTTGGCCAAATCGCCGCTATAATCGCTGATAATCAAGGCTTTGCTACGAATAATCGTCGGATCAAACGCTGGTTGTTCGCTCATAAAATCCAGATCCTTCTCTAGGCACGGTGCGCTGCTATCATACCGCGTTTTGGCCGGAATGATCGCCCTATTTTTAACAATCTGCTACTTGACGCTGCCTTATTTTGCAGTATGATCAAGATAGTTAGTTAACTTAACTAAATTGTAAGCGGCAATGTAGCCGTTAGATACAGTGATCTACTATGACAACAAGCCGTGAATATGCCCAACAATTCATTCAATTGATCGATCGTACCAAGCGTATGCCCTTGGATGGAGCCTATGCCAAAATCCATGAGCTAGGGTTATCGCATTCGCATCTACGGGCGATGTTTATTTTGGAGCACCAACCAGGCCTGCCGATGAAGGATTTGGCTGAAGCGTTGGCGATGACTCCTCCTTCAGTCACGGTGCTCACGCGCAAACTTGAGGCCAGTGGTTTACTCGAACGCCTGCCCGATCAAGTTGATAGTCGGCGGGTGTTGTTACAGCTGAGCGCCGATGGTTCGCGGATGCTCGCCGAGATGCACAATGCCCATCTCGATCGCTTTACCCAGCTACTGAGTGGGCTTTCGCCCAGCGATCAAGCCCAATTTTTGGAGCTGATGAATCGCGCGGTCGAGGCTTTGGAGCGGATGTATCGCGAGGAATCTGAGGTCTAACCAACATGAGCATCGAGCTTGTCCATTTCTAGAAATTCCATAGCTTTGGTTATGATCACCACCCTTCCGTCCCGCCTCAAGGCGGGAGACGCAGGGGGTTTTCATCCCCCTGCACCCCCTAAAGGACATTTAGAGGACTCTTGTATGTATTCACCGATAAATCAAATCCTAGGACTATTAGCTCGCAACGGAATGCAATTAAAGTCTCACGATTGTTAGGCGATAATCTGTTCTTGATCGTCGAGGTTGTTCCAGTAGGCGTGGGTCATGCGCTGCGAGTTGAAGGCTGCGCCAATTTGGCCACTACTGGCAACCAAAATCAAACCACCCTCGCCACCTTCGATCCGTTGGCCCAGCACTGCGACAGCGGCTTCAGCGGCTGCTTGCACATCCATGCCGCGTTCGAGGTTTTCGATGGCTCGCCGAGCTAACAACACGCGGGCAATGGTTTCGCCCCAGCCCGTGGTCGAACAACCACCAGCATGGCTATCGGCATAAAACCCACCGCCAGGAATTGGCGAATCGCCGATTCGGCCTAGGGGCTTGCCGCTCATCCCACCAGTTGAGGTGGCTGCTGCAATATTGCCCAAACCATCAAGTGCTACCGCCCCTACAGTATCGGCAATCGTTTCGCTATCAGTGCTACCCGAATCAACTTTGAAATCGCGATCGCCGCTGGCCCATTGAGCATGCCGTCGAGGCGTGATCAAGCTGGCATTATCAACGAATTCAACGCCAGCTTCCCGCGCAACTGCCTCGGCATCAGCTTTGGCAAACAAAATATGCGGGGTTTTCAGCACTGCCTGAGCGGCCAAAATGGGATTTTTGATGCCTTCGACAGCGGCAACTGCGCCTACATCAAGGCTCGTGCCATCCATCAAGCCAGCATCCATTTGCACAAAACCTTCGCGATTGAGCACACTGCCATAGCCAGCATTGAAGGCGGGCAAATCTTCCAAAACAATCACTGCGGCGGTAGCGGCTTCAAGTGCCGTGCCACCGGCTTGCAATACCGCCTTGCCTGCTCGCAATGCAGCTTGAATTCCAGCAGCGTGGTCTGGGCGTAATGAATCGGGAATATCGCCAGCGCCACCGTGAACGGCAATTGCTAAGGGCATAGATACCTCATATCGAATTAAATAAAAAAACTACGCCCAGCAATTATACGCTAGACGTAGTGATTTTTTAGAAGGCTTTTTTGAGCAAACCAATCGCGCCTTGTTTCCACGGCACGCGATGGGTCACCCCTGAAGCATTGGCAAATGAGTTACGATTGTCGATATACCACTTGAAGTTGCGAATCAAGGCATCTTGGTTGGAGAATTTGGGCTTCCAGCCAAGTTGGGTTTCGGCTTTTTCGATTGAGACAAATGAGTCTTTCGAGGCCGTTTCATAAACCCACTTGTAGAGCGGCGAAACCCGCAAAAATTCCAAGGCTCGCAGCGTCCAAATGGCTGGGGTTGCTGGCGAACCGATGATCTTTTTGCCATGGCCAGCGTAATCAAGTACTGCTTGATAATCTTCCTTCATGGTGGCGAATTCTTTTGCACCCATATTGAAAGTATCGTTAGCAACTTCAGCAGGCAAGGTCATCGATAGATAAATCGCATCGCAGAGATCTTCTACATCAAGCAATTGATAGCGATTTTTGCCATTGCCAATCATTGGGAAGTTGTGGCCGTCGATCGCCCAATCGTAGAGCAAGGCGAAAACACCGAGCCGTTCTGGCCCGATAAACGATTTTGGACGAATAATTGGCACTTCCATGCCTTTGGCGCGATATTCCAAGGCCACATATTCGGCCATCACTTTGGCTTTGCCATATGGCCCAACCCCATCCAAGCGGTCGTTTTCCACCAAAGGATGGTGATCGGGAATGCCATAAACTGCGGTTGACGAGATGTGAACCACCCGTTTTACGCCATGTTTTTTGGCAACTTCCAGCACATTGCGCGTGCCATCAATATCGGTCGAAAAAATATCTTCGGCTGGATAGAGAGGCAAAGCCGCAGCAGTATGCACAACGAAATCAACACCTTGCATGGCCCGATCAAGCCCAGCAACGTTGCGAATATCGTCTTTAACAATCGTGATATGATCTTTGAGATCGGTATAGGTCCAATCGGCAAAATCATAGGAAACTAAGTCGTAGCCTTTGGCATCAAGGTAGCGCAAAAGGTTAATTCCAAGGAAGCCTGCGCCGCCTGTTACGAGCACTTTTTGACGAGTCATGATTGTATCAATCCTCAAACAATTCAATTTTAGATTATTTGCACATAATATCACAATTTGTTGGGGCTATGCTACACTAGGGGTTAGGGATCAGCGATCAGGGTTCAGGGATCAGATGATAGGGAAGTATACATATTCTTTTCCAACAGAATCTAGCCCCTCATCCCTAGCCCCTGGCCCCTTCAAGTAACAATTTCGCGCATGAGGCGCTGTTTGATATGAGTGTTGACGTTGAAGTTTTGCGGCAATTTACCCGTTTTGCTGCACTCGATCCATTAGCTTTGCGCGATCTTGCCCGGGCGATGGAAGTTCGTTCATTTCGGCCAGGCCAATATTTGGTGCTGGAAGATGATCCGCGGTTTGGCTTATTTGGCATTTTAGAGGGGCGGGTGCGGCTTTCACGTACCGCCAGCGATGGCCGTGAGCAGGTGCTCTCAATTGCTGAAACTGGCGAGCTGTTTAATATCGAGCCATTTGTTGATGCTGGGCCAGCTCCGGCAACCGCCCGCGCCATGGCTCCAACCCGCTGTGTGCATTTGCCAACCGCCGCCTTGCCCGATGTGTTACGCAGCCATCCTGAATTTACCTTGATTTTGCTGCGCGATTTGGCGGCTCAAGCGCGTGATTTGGCGGTGTTGCTGGAAGATTTGGCGTTTCGCACGGTGCGAGCACGTTTGGCACGAATTTTATTGCACGAGGCGGCTGATGGAACCGCTGCCTTAACCCATCAAGAATTGGCAGCTCGTGCAGGCACGGTGCGCGAAATTATTGGCCGAACCTTGCGCCAAATGTCCGATGAGGGCTTGGTGGAGTTGGCTCGTGGCCATGTGTTAGTCTTAGATATGCAGGGTTTGGCAGCGCTGATCGAAAATTAAGCTAATTCAATATATTCATACACATCATTCAGCTTGAGTTGCGCATTAATCGCCTCAAGTTGAATTGTTTGTTCTAGTGACCAAAATTCGATCAATAACCAACGGTGATCCGTTTGACGCAGATACAACTCGCAATGGCAGCGATCTTGGGCAATCACGAGGTAAATTTGCAAGCTGCTGATGGTTCGATAATGTTCAAATTTCATGCCACGATCATAATTTTCGATGCTTGGCGATAGCACTTCAATTAAACATGTTGAATTAAGCAGGGTATCAGGGCGTTCACTGCCAAATTCCAATGTTCCACAGGCAACCGAAATATCAGGATAAGTATACAAACCTGTTTGACTAATTTGTAAACGGAGATCACTAGGAAAAACTCGACAAGGGCTTTGGCGCAATTGCTGATGTAAACTGGCAATAATATTGCTAACAATTAAATTATGGCGAGCGCTAGCCCCAGTCATTGCATAGACTTTGCCTTGATAGTATTCGTGTTTGATTCCTGTTTCTTTTTCAATTGCTAGATACTCATCGAACGTTTTAGATGGTATAGCCTCAGCGCTCATAACGACTCCTTACCAATAAAATTCATCCTTCATAATTCCAAAAAGCGCTTGATCGCTTGCTCGGAGCTAAGTTGCGGGTCGGCTTTGAGCCATTGTTGGTGCAGCCGCAAAAATGGCACAACATGATGCGTGCCAAGTTGGACTTCGCGCAAGTAGAGGCGGCTCATGGGGTAGGCCGCTTCGTAATAGCCTGAGCTATGAAAACGCTTGACTGTGGTTTCAATATCGTAGATCACCACCCGATGTTTGACCCGCCAACCCTGTGGCTTGCGCTCGGCAATTGCATATTTGGCCCACGGATTGCCATCAAGCGGCTGGCCAACTGCTCCGGTGGTAACGATCATGCGACCATCCCAAGGCCGAAATTGCGGAATATGGTTGTGCGAACGAATGATTGTTTGGGGCGTATCGACGAACATCGCGGCTAATTCGCGTTGCGGGGTAATTGCAAAAACTGAATCTTGATCGTGGCGCGGCGAGGCATGCACCACCAATAAATCATCGGTGTGATAGGTAGTAGCAAGATTATGTAATGCTGCCCGTTCAGCTTGGCTAAATTGATTGACCGTCCAAAGCGAGGGCTTCCACAAATCGCTGGCCCATTCTGGCGGTCGCACGGGCAAATCATAATCGCGAATATAGCGCTCATGATTGCCTGCCAGTAAGGTATAGCCAGTGGCACGAGCCAAATCGAGGCATTCACGCGGATCAGGCCCACCGTTGATCACATCGCCATTAATGACGACGTGATCAACCGCTTGGCCTTGAAGATCGGCCAGTACAGCCTCGAAAGCAGCTAAATTGCTATGAATATCGCTGAGGATGGCAATTCGCATTATTCTGCATCTGGATCTGTGGGTGGTTCCCACGGATACACAATCCACTGATCAGTTTCAGCGGCAAAGAAATCGGGCTTGCCTTCGACCTTCGATGAACCTGGTTTGAAGTGCAGCACCGCAACTTCATAGTTGGCTCCCGCAGTATCGAGCCGTTGTTTCACAGCAGCGATCGTGCGGCCACTATCCCAAATATCATCAATTACCAATAACTTCTTGCCCACAATCAGCGGATCACTGGGGAATTGCAAGAAAGTAGGGATTTCACGGGTTGTGCCAATTCCAGTGTAAAATTGCACCGCTGCAACCAGAATATTGCGCCAGTTGCGACGTTGGCTAATCAAGCAGGCTGGAATCATCCCGCCACGGGTAACAACGAGCAAGGCATCATAATCATTATGCAATTGTTCGTTAATAATTTCAACTAATGATTGAATTTCATCCCATGAAAGGACATGTTTGATGGTCATACGTTCTGCCTCGTTGAATCGCATTAGGCCTCTCATCGTGGGGGACCTCCCCAAACTAGGCGGTAATGAGCGCCGTCAATTAAGCTATTCGCGCTATTGTACCAGATAGGAGCTAGTATGAAACATTCTTCAACCGCGATCGCCCAACTGTTGCTCGAGGCCGGAGCGGTGGTGCTTTCGCCTGATCGACCGTTTCGCTTTGCATCGGGCATTCTTTCGCCAATTTATTGCGATAATCGTTTGTTGTTGGCCCAAGTTAGCGCCCGCCGCACCATCACTGAAGCTATGTGCCAACAAATTAGCGATGAATTATTGAACACCGAAGTAATTGCTGGAACGGCCACTGCTGGCGTGCCATGGGCGGCGTGGGTTGCCCATGAATTAAGTTTGCCAATGGCCTATGTTCGTTCAGGAGCCAAAAAATATGGCCGTGGTCAGCAGGTTGAAGGCGGGGTGCAAGCCAATCAGCGGGTCGTCGTGATCGAAGATCTGATCAGCACGGGCGGTAGCTCGCTCGATGCCGTGGCAGGGTTACGTCAGATTAACGCACTTGTGGCCGATTGTTTTGCGATCTTTACCTATGAGATGGAAGAATCGAAGCAGCGCTTTAATGCTGCTGGCGTGCGCTTGATGACCTTGACCAATCTTTCGACTTTGTTGGATGTTGCGGCCCAACAAAACTACATTCGGGCCGAACATCGCAGCTTAATCAGCGATTGGGCCAGTGATCCGGCTGGTTGGGCTGATCGGGCTGGAATTAGCGCTGAGTAATTATCGCCACTTACAGATAAACTTCAGAGCACGAAACCTAGTTCGTGCTCTTTTTAATTAACTGGTTGTCCAAGGCATTAATGTCGCAATCACCCGCTCGATATGCAGTTCAAGCTCAGCCTCAGCCAAAATATTGATTTGCGCCAAGGCATTGCTGAACGAAGCCAGCGCCAAGGGCAAAATCCCCAATGAAATCACGGCGAGCAAAAACGTAGGATGGCTAAATTGTTGAAATTTGCCTTCAGCCCGCAGAGCCTCGAAAAATGGCTGCATCATGGCGCTAAGCGGGCGTAATTGCTGCATAAAATAATTCAGCCGTTCGCCACCAGTAATGCTTTCGTGCACCATCAAACATGGTACTTCGCAAAAGCTGGCCGAGAGCCGAATAATTGTGGCAAGTGAGCGTTTGATCACGGCGCTTGGTTCGTGCTGCTCGGCAATTGCGCTATTGACCAATGGCAATAAGGCCGCGAGATATTCGGCCAGCGCTGCATCGACCACCGCCTGCCAAACCGCATCTTTCGAGCCAAAATGGTGCCGCAATAAGCCATGGGTTACCTCGGCATGGCTGGCAATGTCGCGCAAACTAATCCCTTCAAAGCCCTGCATTGCGAAGAGCGTGCGAGCGCTGACCAAAATCCGCTGGCGGGTTTGTTGGGCGGTGCTGTCGGGCTGGCGACCGCTGAGTTTTTCGTTAGGTTGGTTCATTGTTAAGTCATTTCTAGAATTAGTAGTATCCCCTCACCCCAACCCCTCT
>NZ_DOPT01000040.1:0-5990 GCF_003512625.1 Herpetosiphon sp.
TCAATTTCGCCCAACTCGATGCGGAATCCACGCACCTTGACTTGGTGGTCAATCCGCCCATCATAGTCAAACCGTCCATCGGCCCGTTGCCGCACCAAATCTCCCGTTCGGTACAACCGTGCACCTGCCTCACCACTCAATGGGTCTGGCACAAAGCGCTCCGCTGTCAGGCTCGGTCGCCCAAGATAGCCACGGGCAATCCCTGATCCCCCAATATATAACTCACCTGCAACCCCCAATGGTACAACTTGCCCAGCCTGATCGAGCACATATAACCGTACATTATCTAAGCCCCAACCAAGGCTAATATCATCGTTCTCAATCAAGGCCCGGGTTGCATAAACCGTTGTTTCGGTTGGGCCATACATATTCCACAACGCATTGCTCCGCATCCGAATGGCCGCCGCGAGATCCGCGTGCAAGGCTTCGCCGCCAGCAATCGCCGTCAGCGTCGGGTCGCCCTGCCAGCCTGCCGAAATCAACAATCGCCATGTTGCGGGGGTCGCTTGCACCAGTCGAATCGGCTGGCGCTCCAGCACATCCCGCAACAAGACAGGATCTCGGGCTACGTCACTCGTAACCAGATAGATTGTCGCACCACTCGTCAACGGCAAAAAGACATCTGTCACCGAAATATCAAAGGCCATCGTGCTCAGCGCCAGCAGCACATCACCTACTCTCATCAGTATTTGTTCGCGCATCGAGGCCAGCAAGGCCAATACGGTATGGTGAGGAATTGCTACGCCTTTGGGAACACCCGTCGAACCCGAGGTATAAATCACATACGCTAAATTGGCGGCAGTGCTGCTTAATGGTGGTGCGGAAGGAGAATTTTCTGCGGTAATACGTAACCAAGCGGTTTCGATATCCAGCACTTGACATGGTGATGCGTTCAGGCGGGCACTTAGATGCTGCTCAGTCACCACCACCAGTGCCTGACTATCCGCCAGCATCCATGTTACTCGTTCAATCGGGTGCTGAGGGTCGAGCGGTAGGTAGGCACCACCAGCCTTCAGAATCGCCAGTAACGTCACCAGTAGGAGCGGCGTGCGGTTAAGGTACATTCCCACCACCACCTCAGGGCCAACGCCTAGTTCACGCAACTCCCACGCTAACTGATTGGCGGCGGTATTCATTTGCGCATACGTCCATACAGATCCCTCTGTCTGCACGGCAATGGCAGTAGGTGTGTCAGCCGCTTGTTGCGTGAGGGCTTCAGCCAAGGTCGTAGGGCCAGTCACCGCCAGCGTTGGCGATTGGCGTTGCACAATCGCTGTTTGCTCGGCAGGCTGCATAAGTGGCAAACGGCCAACGGGCAGCGCTGGATCATCGGCCAGTGCGGTCAGAAAGGTTTGCCAATGCTTTGACCAGCGCTCGATTGTGGTCTCAGCAAACAACACCGTGCTATACTCAAAACTGCCGATCAAGCCATGGGGTGTTTCCAACAAACCAAGGGTCAAATCGAATTTAGCAATCGTTCCGGTGAGGCTGATTGGTTCAAGGGCAATCTCACCCCAATCAAGGCTTGCTTGGGGTGCGTGTTGTAGAGTTAGCATCGTTTGAAACAAGGGCGAACGGCTCAGATCGCGCTCGGGCTGAACGACCTGCACCACCTGCTCAAACGGCAATTCCTGATGGCTATACCCCGCCAACAAGGTCTCGCGCACCTGTTCCAGCAGCGCCGTAAATCCAAGATCTCGCCGCACATCACTCCGCACAACCAACGTATTGGCGAAAAATCCGATTAATTCATCCATTCCAGCTTGGGTGCGTCCGGCAATCGGTGTGCCAACGGCAATATCGCGCTGCCCACTCAGCCGTGCCAACCATGCTTGATAGGCCGCCATCAACACCATAAACAATGTCGCCCCATGGGCCTGCCCCAGCAGCCGCAACTTCCTCACTACAGCATCAGGGATCACCACCCCAACTGTTGCCCCGGCAAACTGTTGCACCGCTGGTCGCGCATAATCCGTCGGCAAAGCCAAGGGAGTGGCATCACTCAGCTGTGATTGCCAATAGGCCTGCAAACGAGTCAGGCGTTCGCCACGCAACACTGCCCGTTGCCACACCACCACATCAACCACATCGACCACTAATGGTGCAAAACGAGCGACTTCACCCACGCGAGCAGCCGCCAGGGCTTGGGCCAGCTCGCGCACCAGCAACTCCATCGACCAACCATCGGTAATCGTGTGGTGCAAGGTCAGCACCAATACATGGCGATCAGCGGCCTCGCGCAATAACATCGCCCGCAGCAACGGTCCATGCTCCAAATCAAATGGCTCAGCAATTGCCGCTTGAATCGCCGCATGGACATCAGCCTCGCTACGACCACGGAGATCATGGAGCGCCAATCCAAGCGTTAGGGTTGGTGCGATCCGCTGATAGGGCTGACCGTCAAGCGCATAAAAACTTGTGCGTAAACTGGCATGGCGATCCACAAGCTGTTGCAGGGCTGACTGCACCACCATCGGCGGTAGATCACCCACAATTCGTACTGCCATTGGAATGGTATAGGCCTGACTGCTTTCAGCATCAAGTTGGCTCAAAAACCACAAGCGTTCTTGGGCAAATGACAGTGGAATATGCTCTGGAGTCGGCTGTGGTATGAGTGCTGGTAGCACTGGAGCCAACAGCTCAGCGGGGGCATTCTGCAAACTCGCGGCAAACGCTGCCAAGGTTGGCAATTCAAATAACCGTCGCAACGGCAGATCAAGCTGAGGCAGCAGCTCGCGAACGCGGGCCACTACCTGAGTCGCCAGCAACGAATGCCCGCCCAGCTGAAAAAAGTTGCTCTGGCGTTGGATCGTTGATACCCTCAAGACCGAAGCCCAAATTTCGGCAATTGCTTGCTCCAACTCCGTTTGTGGTGGTGCATCATCAAGCAATTGCTCAGCATAGCTCGGCACAGGCAAGCGACGACGATCAAGTTTGCCATTCGGTGACAATGGTAGTGCATCCATCTGTACCAGGGCATTCGGCAACATAAACTCAGGTAAGTGCTGAGCCAAACGCTGACGAACTATACTTATCAGCAACGTCTCGTTTGAGGAAACCACATACGCAACTAAGCGTTGATCGCCTGGCTGATCTTCGCGTAACACCACAACTGCATCGGTTATGTCGGGCAACGCCAACAATTGCTGCTCAATTTCGCCCAGCTCGATGCGCAAGCCACGCACCTTGACTTGGTGGTCAATCCGCCCACCATATTCGATGTTGCCATCTGCTCGCCAACGCGCAAGATCGCCTGTTCGATAGAGTCGCGCTCCGGCAATTGGGCTAAATGGATCGGGCACAAAGCGCTCTGCCGTCAAGTTTGGCCGATTATAATAACCGCGACCTACTTGCAGCCCACCAATATATAATTCGCCAAAACAGCCGATCGGTACAGGTTGCAGCGCCTGATCCAACAGGTACAATTGGGTATTGGCTACTGGTCGCCCAATCGGCACACTACTTGCCGTTGCATCGGGCCTACACGCCCAATACGACACATCTACTGCGGCTTCGGTTGGCCCATACAAATTATGCAAGCCACTTTGCGGAAGCTGTTGCAAAAACTGCTGAGCTACATCTGCTGGCAACGCCTCACCCGAGCAGATCGTCCGTCGCAACGAGGTACACATAGGTGCTTGCCGATGCTCCAGAAACAGGCGTAGCATCGATGGCACAAAATGCACTGTGGTAATCTGCTCGGCCTGAATGACCTCGGTCAAATATTCCGGATCTTTGTGGCCTTCCGGTCGGGCCAAGACCAATTGTGCCCCAACCAGCAATGGCCAGAAAAATTCCCACACCGATACATCAAAACTAAACGGAGTTTTTTGGAGCACCCGATCGGCTGCCGTCAACCGATACTCCGCTTGCATCCACAATAAACGATTGATAATCGCATCGTGTTGATTTAATGCCCCTTTGGGCTTGCCAGTCGAGCCTGAGGTATAGATCATGTAGGCCAAATTATGGCCCTCGATGGCTACCGCAGGATTGTGGGTTGGCTGATCAGCAAGCAGCTGCAATTGCATCAGATCAAGCCGTGGACATGCTTGAAATTCAATTAATTGCTGGAGCTCGGAGTTGGTTTGCCCAGCAGTCAGCGCGGTTAAGAGCACCAGCGGTTGTGCATCGGCCAGCATAAACTCAAGTCGATCAATCGGATAGCTAGCATCCAAAGGCACATATGCCCCGCCCGCTTTCAAAACCCCCAACAAGCCAATCACCATTTCGATCGATCGTTCGGCACAAATCGCCACCAGCGTATCAGGTCGCACCCCTAAATCGATCAAGCGATGCGCCAGTTGATTGGCCCGCACATTCAGTTCGGCATACGAAAGCGTTCGATCTTCATAGCGCAACGCAATCGCCGTAGGATGTTGTGCAACTTGAGCTTCAATCACATGATGCAAACCCTGTGCTGGCGGATAGATCGTCCGCGTTTGATTCCAGCCAACTAATACCTGTGCTTGTTCGGCTGTCGTCAAGAGGGCCAATTCGCCGATTGATTGGGTTGGATTTGCTGCAATTACAGTTAAGAACGTCAGCCAGTGCCCCGACCAGCGCTCGATCGTGGCCTGGGTAAATAAGGCTGTGCTATATTCAAATGTTGCGACTAAGCCGCTCGTCGTCTCCACCAAGCCCAACGACAGATCAAATTTCGCTACCGTTCCCGCCAAGTCAATTGGTTCGAGCGCAATCTCGCCCCAATCCATGCTGGTCGGTTGGGCATGATGCAGGGTCAACATCGCTTGAAATAACGGCGAGCGACTCAGATCGCGCTCTGGCTGGACCAGCTGCACCATTTGCTCAAATGGCAATTCTTGCTGGCTATAACCAGTCAAGAGTGTTGCCCGTACCTGTTCCAGCAGCGCCGTAAACCCAAGATCCCGCCGCACATCACTCCGCACAACCAACGTATTGGCAAAAAAGCCAATCAATCCTTCCATTTCAGCTTGGGTACGTCCGGCAATTGGCGTACCAACCGCAATATCGCGCTGCCCACTCAGGCGAGCCAACCATGCCTGATAGGCCGCCATCAGCACCATAAACAATGTCGCCCCATGGGTCTGCCCAAGGACGCGCAACTGTTCAAGCACCACTGTTGGGATTGTCACTCGCAGCGTTGCCCCGGCAAACTGCTGCACCGCAGGTCGTGGATAATCTGTCGGCAAAGCCAAGGGAGCAACCCCATGCAACTGGGTCTGCCAATACCCCTGCAATTGGGCCAAGCGCTCGCCACGCAATACCGCTCGTTGCCACAGCACGACATCGACCACATCGACCACCAGCGGGGCAAAACGGGTCGGTTCACCAAGGCGAGCAGCGGCCAAGGCTTGGGCAAATTCACGTAACAATAGCTCCATCGACCAGCCATCAGTGATGCTATGGTGCAAAGTCAGCACCAACACATGGCGATCATCAGCTTCGCGCAGCAACGTTACCCGCAATAGCGGCCCGCGCTCCAAATCAAATGGTTCGGCAATTGCCGCGTGAATCGCCGCATGCACGTCGGCTTCGCTCCGACCACGCAGATCGTGTAACGACAACGCTAGCATGAGGGTCGGCGCAATCCGTTGATAGGGCTGACCATCAAGTGCATAAAAGGTTGTGCGCAAACTGGAATGCCGATCTACCAGCTGTTGTAAGGCCATCTGGATCACCGCTGGCGGCAGGTCGCCAACAATGCGCACTGCCAGCGGAATCGTATAGGCTTGATTGCTCGTCGCATCAAGTTGGTTCAAAAACCACAAACGTTCTTGGGCAAACGATAATGGAAGATGTTCCGGTCGTGGTTGTGCCACCAGAGCAGGTAGCACCACAGCAGCATCTTTATGCGGTGTTGGGTCGAGACTAGCCACAAACGCTGCCAAGGTCGGTAGCTCAAAAAGGCGGCGCACAGGCAGATCAACCGTTGGCAGCAGTTCACGCACCCGCGCCACAACTTGGGTAGCCAACAACGAATGCCCACCTACTTGGAAAAAGTTGGT
>NZ_DOPT01000077.1:0-12087 GCF_003512625.1 Herpetosiphon sp.
CCTAGCCCCCTCTCCCGCAAGCGAGCGAGGGAGAACCGTCCATCATGATGCTTGGAACGCCCCTCGCCCGCCGCAGTGGGAGAGGGGTTGGGGGTGAGGGATCTTAGCCCCTTACCCCCGCTTCCGCCCTGCGAGGTGAGGGGGAACCTGCCCATCAACCGCCGCAGTGGGCCAAAGGAAAGGATTCGTAGAAGGCCGATGATAAAACTGATATGGCTCTTGAAAGAACAGGTTTAGCGAAAATACCAGCGTAACGCTCGTTGCAGCCATGGTTTTTCGAGCCAGCGGGTAAACGAGCGTTGGGCGGTCATTTTGAGACCTTGCGAGCGGGTTGGATAAACATTAATTAAGCCACCGAGTTTTGAGGCACTGACACCCGTGCCCATCGCTAGCACTGCGGCATTGATCATATCGCCAGCGCCTTGGCCGATAATATGCACGCCGACAATTTGTTCTTTGCGGCCAACCGCCAAAATTTTGGTAAAGCCCTGAGTTGCATCCTCGGTGCGAGCACGGTCGTTGGCGCTCCACGGCAATTCATACACCCGCAAGCTGCTGCCATACTTGGCCCGCGCTTGGTCTTCATTCAAGCCAACATGGCCAACTTCGGGGTCGGTAAAGGTTGCCCACGGCACTAATTCGTATTTCATGGCGCTTTGGCCTGGAAAAAGTGCATTGCGTAGCACCAAGCCTGCTTCTTGTGCCGCCACATGGGTAAATTGATAGCGCCCAATCACATCGCCACAGGCAAACACTCGTGGATTACTGGTGCGCAAATAGTGGTCAACATGAATGCGCTGTTCAGGGTCATACAAAATGCCTGCTGCATCCAAACCCAAATTATGTAGATTCGGGGTACGACCCGCTGCCACTAAAATTGCATCAGCAACGATGGTTTGGGGTTGGTTATTGGCAGTTTGAATCGTGAGCTGTTTTGCACCAGCCTGCAACTCGACCTTGAGGGTTTTGGTGTTGAGGTAAAGCTGTAAGCCCTCGGATTTAAGTGCTTGAGCCAAAGCCGCACCCATGGCATGGTCATCTTTGGGCAACAGGCGTGGGCCTTGTTGAATAATCGTCACTTCAGCTCCCAAGCGAAATAGTGCTTGGCCTAGCTCACAGCCAATCGGCCCACCACCAAGCACAACAATTCGCTTGGGCAATGCTTCTAGTAAAAAAACATCTTCGTTGGTGAGGTAGCCCGCCTCGGCCAAACCAGGGATCGTCGGAATTTTGGGATGCGAGCCAGTCGCGATGCAAAAGTGCTTGGCTCGTAGTAACTCGCCATTAACTTCCACCGTTTGATCATCATAAAAACGCGCACGCCCTTCGATTACCCGTGCACCCGCTTGACGCAGCACCTCAGGCGCATCATCGTGTTGATAAATTTGCTGCTGCACAGAATGCACATAGCCCATCACTGCGGCAAAATCGATGCTTGGCTGGGCGCTGATCCCATAACGGGCAGCAGTTGCCGTGGTATGAGCAATTTTGGCAGCGTGAATTAAGCTTTTACTTGGCACACAGCCCGTCCAAGTACAATCGCCACCGAGCTTGTTGGCCTCGATTACGGTAATTTTTGCCCCCAACGAAGCGCCAAATTTTGCAAAGGTAATCCCCGCCGAGCCGCCACCAATTACCAGTAAATCGTCCATGCATGCTCCTTATATCGAGGGGCTAGGGTTATGATCCACGAAGGCCACGAAGATCGCGAAGCTTGAAACCGCGAAAAACGCGAAGATCGCTAAATATTCAAACTCAAAAATGTATCTCCCAACCCCCGACCCCAACAACCGATCCCCTAATTCGTATGTTCTATGCTCTATGTTCTTTACTATACTGCCACTATTGCCAAGCAATTCTAAACGATTGCGAAATATTTCTGGAGGCTATTGACTTTTGGCGTTTGGCATTCTACTTCATTCCCTCAGCCTATAGCCTTTTCGGCTTCATCCCTCATCCTTCATCCCTCATACTTTATACTGCGCCGTGTTATGTTATAATCAACGCCAATGCATGTCGCCATTCCCCACGCATTGCGGGTGACATGTTTTTGGGGAGCTACAGATACACTTTTATTTTAGGAGGGTTCCTCCCATGAACAAACGCATGATTGCGTTCATGATGCTGTTGGTCTTGATGATTCCGGTATTGGCTGCTTGTGGCACCGAAACCGCTGCAACCACAGCACCAGCGGCTACCGCCACCACCGCAGCCGCTGCCCCAACGGCAACTGCTGCTGCCGAAGTAACCGCCAGCCCAGCCACCGAAGCAACCGCTGTGGCAACCGCTGCGGCAACCGCCGAAGCAACCACTGGTGCTAGCACCCCAAGCGACATCAAAATCGGTTTGGTTACCGACGTTGGTAAAGTCGATGACGGTACCTTCAACCAATTCGCGTTCGAAGGCTTGAAACGAGCCGAAACCGAACTTGGCGTGAAGATCGACTACATCGAAACCATCGATCCAAAAGACTACGAAAAGAACATTGAACAATTCGCTAGCCAAGGCTACGATTTGATCATCGGCGTAGGCTTCTTGATGGGCGATGCAATCAAGGCCGCTGCTTCGAAGTACCCTGACTTGAAGTTTGCTATTGTTGACTTCGCTTACGAACCAGCATTGCCAAACGTCAAGGGCTTGGTCTTCTCAGAAGACGAATCAGCATTCATCGCTGGCGCTTTGGCCGCAATGGTTTCAAAGAGCGGCAAAATCGGTGCTGTTGGCGGTAAGGAACAAGTTCCTGCGGTCAAGAAGTTTGTACTTGGCTACGAAGCTGGCGCTAAATACGTCAATGCCGATATCCAAGTCAGCAAAGTTTACATCGACTCATTCACCGACCCAACCGCTGGCGGCGAAGCTGCTAAAACCCAAATCGCTGAAGGCGCAGACGTAATCTTCGGTGCTGGTGGCCAAACTGGCTCAGGCGCTATCAAGACCGCTGCCGACAACAATGTATTCGTGATTGGCGTTGACCAAGACGAATACAACACCACCTTCAAAAAAGGCCCAGCCCCAATGTTGATCACCAGCGCTATGAAGCGCGTTGACAACGCTGTGTTCGATGTGGTCAAGGAAGTTGTCGATGGCACCTTCGCTGGCGGCTTGTACTTGGGCAACGCTGCAAACGGTGGGATCGACTACGCTCCATTCCACGATGCAGAATCAGCATTGCCAGCCGACGCTAAAGCCAAACTTGATGAAATCAAGAAGGGCTTGGCTGATGGTACGATCACCACTGGCGTTACCTTGAACTAATTGTTGCCGCAAGGCACAACCCCGTGGAAGGGCTGCGTTCATCATGACGCAGCCCTTCTACTTTTTGTGTGGTATTATCAGCATATACAGCACAGCAACTCGAACAACCCGGGACACGTTTTGCCACCGTTTGGCAGCCAACAGCGTGGTTGTTCTGCATATTTGAGGCAATGCTGCCTCGTTGATTAACTAGGAGTCTTGTGTGACAGCGAACGTCGTACCTGCGTTGGAAGTCCGCAATATCACCAAGCAATTCCCCGGGGTTTTGGCCAACGACCAGATCTCTTTTACCCTACTCCCCGGCGAAATCCACGCCTTCCTTGGTGAAAATGGCGCGGGTAAATCCACCCTCATGAACATCTTGTACGGCTTGTATGACCCCGATCAAGGCGAGATTTTGATCAACGGCGAATTGGCCAAGATCAAAAATCCGGCTGATGCGATTCGGCTTGGTTTAGGCATGGTGCACCAAGAATATGCCCTCGTTGATACCCTAACCGTCACCGAGAACATTATTTTGGGCACCGAATTGCGCAATGGCCCAATTCTCAATGCCAAAGAAGCCAGTCAACGGGTGCGCGAGCTTTCCGAGCAATATGGCTTGGCCGTGCCACCCGATGCCATCGTCGGCGATTTACCTGTCGGGGTGCAGCAACGGGTCGAAATTTTGAAGGCGCTCTATCGCAATGTCAATATGTTGATTCTCGATGAACCAACTGCCGTATTGACTCCCCAAGAGGCCGATGACCTCTTTCGGGTTATGCGTGAATTAGCCGATCAGGGCAAGGCGCTGATTTTTATTACGCACAAATTACGCGAAGTGCGCGAAGTTGCCGACCGAATTACGGTGTTGCGCCGTGGTAAGGTTGTCGGCGGCGCAGACCCCAAAACTGCCAGCGAAGGCCAATTAGCCGCGCTGATGGTTGGTCGCGATGTTGTCTTGAAAGTAGATAAAACTGCGGCCAATCCTGGCGATGCGGTGCTCAAAGTTCGTAATCTTAAACTGCGCGATGATCGCGGATTAACTGTGCTTGATGATGTCTCGCTTGATGTCCATGCTGGCGAAGTGTTGGGGATTGCCGGGGTGCAAGGCAACGGCCAAACTGAATTGGTCGAGGCGATTACTGGCCTGCAACATCTGCCAACCGGCTCGATTGAGTTGCTCGGCAAAGATATTACCAATCGCCCGCCACGATCGATCACTGAACAAGGGGTCGCCTACATTCCCGAAGATCGCAAAGGCACAGGCTTAGTGCTTGGCTATAGCATCCGCGATAATTTGGTGCTTTCAACCTATTACAAAGCGCCATTTACCAAAGGCTTGACCTTCAACGATGCCGCAATCGACGAAAATGCTAAAGAATTGATCGAAACCTTTGATGTGCGCACACCCAGCGCCACCACCACGGCTGGCTCGCTCTCAGGTGGTAATCAACAAAAAATTATTGTAGCACGTGAATTTACCCGCGAAAACCGCTTGCTGATTGCTTCGCAACCAACGCGGGGGATTGACGTTGGCTCGATTGAATTTATTCACAATCAAATTATTAAACAGCGCGATGCAGGGCTAGCGGTCTTATTGGTTTCGGCAGAGCTTGATGAAATTCTGTCCTTAGCCGACCGCGTTGCTGTGATGTACCACGGCAAAATTGTTGGCATTCTCCCGATTGCCGAAGCTACGCGCGAGCGCGTTGGCCTGTTGATGGCCGGTATTCAGGAGCAACCCAATGGCAAATGAGCAACAAGCCCCCGCTGAAACCAAAAAACCCGCTGAAGCTAAGCCGACCAAACGCAGTTTACCTTGGCTCAGTGAGGCAATCGTACCGCTCTTGGCAATTCTAACGGCGGTCTTGATCGGCGCGGTAATCGTCTTTATTTCGATTCCTAGCAATAAGCTGCCAGCCTTTGATCTAAGCCTGTATGGCAGCCGCAGCGATTGGTTTTTCAGTACCTTGCCCGAACGTTTACGGGTAACCCTCAGTGCCTTCACTGGTTTGTTCTCAGGCGCATTTGGCGATTGGAGCAAACCAAGCACAATTCCAGGCGCAATTAGCAATACCTTGGTTGAATCAACGCCCTACATTTTGGCTGGTTTGGCCGTTGCAGTCACCTTCAAAGCTGGCTTGTTCAATGTTGGCGCTGAAGGTCAATTGCTGATGGGCGCACTTGGCAGCGTCGCCGTTGCCGCCTTTATGCCGCAATGGTTTGGGGTTGCCTCAATCCCAGCGATCATTCACTTGCCAGCAGCCTTGCTGGCTGGGGTGCTAGCCGGAGCCATGTGGGGCATTATTCCTGGCTATCTCAGGGCCAAAACAGGGGCGCATGAAGTTATTACGACGATCATGCTCAACTATATTGCCCTGCAAATCATGGATTATCTGATCAATGGCGTGATGAAAGATAAAAGCGCCACCTTGCAACGCACGCCCTTCATCCACGAAAATGCCGCGTTGCCGCGCATTATTAGCAAAGCTACCGACCCAAGTTTGACGGGTGGGCAAGCTTATCCGCGTTTATTTACCACAACGAGTAGCACCTGGGATCTACGGATTCATATGGGGATCATCATCGCATTTGTGATGGTTGGCTTTATTTGGTGGTTGATGAATCGCACACCCAAAGGCTTTGAAATCAAAACTGTGGGCGAAAACCCCGAAGCCGCCCGTTATGCTGGCATGAACATTACTGGCACGGTGGTTGGCGCAATGGGCATTTCGGGCGCTTTGGCAGGCTTAGCTGGCACAAGCCAAGTTGTTGGTTTGGAATATAACCTCAAGGCCGTGTTCTCCAGTGGCTTGGGCTTCGATAGCTTGGCAATTGCCTTGCTAGCCAAAAGCAACCCAATTGCGATTGTTCCGGCAGCGCTGTTCTGGGGCGCGTTACGCACGGGCGCAGGCGCGATGCAAATTAACACGGGTATTTCGATCAACCTAATCAATATCATTCAAGCTTTAGTGATTATGTTTATTGCTGCCGACCAAATTGTGCGCTGGATTTATCGTATCAAGCAAGCTGAAGGTGGCAAAATCACATTTAACCGTAGCTGGGGTAAGTAGCGCCAGCGCCGTCGCTCTTGAATTTTTTAACCTTTACGGTGGATTTGTATGAAATTTACACGCGCACGCGGGGTTGGCCTGCTCGGGATTTTCATCGCGATTGTCCTAATTTTTGCAGTCAATAACAGCCTCGGCAATAAAATCACTGAAAAAAGCAAAATCCAATCCATTTGGGATTTTACCAGCACGATTCGGATTCCCGATAGTGCCAACATGAAGGTAGATCCCAAAGCTCCACCAGTCGCCGCGATCGAACTGCCCACCATGATCACGATTAGCTTGATCTGTGGAGCTTTAGTGATCGCAGGTGGCACGCTGATCGCCAAGAATCCTGAACGTGGTTGGGTTGCTCCCTATATGAGCAGCGTGATTGCCCTTGGTTTCTTTTCGATCTTGCTCTGGGCAGTCGCCAACAACAGCGTTGACCTCTCGGATACGCTTTCGCGGGTGGTACGGCTTGGCACGCCAATCGCAATTGGAGCGTTGGCAGGGATTGTCTGTGAACGCTCAGGTGTGGTCAACATCGGGATCGAAGGCATGATGCTGACGGCAGCCTGTTTTGGCTATGCTGCTGCCGCGATCTCAGCCCGCGCAATTTATGGCGATGCCTTACCCGAAAGCGCCGTCAGAGGCGTGGTTTGGATGCCCTTGATCATCGGGATTTTGGGCGCAATCGTGACGGGCGGCATGATGGCGGCCTTGCATGCGTGGCTCTCAATTCGCTTCAAAGTTGACCAAGTGATCAGCGGTACGGTGATCAACATTATGGCAGTTGGTATTACCGGCTTTACCCGCACCAACTTTTTGCTCAAATTTGAATCGCCACTCCGCACGGGCTTGCCACAAATGCCGCTTGGGCCATTGGCCGATATCCCATTGCTTGGGCCAATTTTGTTTGATCACAAACCAATCACCTATTTGATGATTCTGATGGTGTTTGGCTTAAACTTCTTCCTGTTTCGCACAGTGTGGGGCTTGCGTACCCGCGCGATCGGCGAACACCCCAAAGCTGCCGATACCGTCGGGATCAACGTCAATCGCATGCGCTATCGCAACGTGATTATTGGCGGGATGATCGCTGGGGTGGCTGGGGCTTGGTTCTCACTGGAAGGCTCGTTTGGCTTTGATGATGGTATGACCAGCGGTCAAGGCTTTATCTCATTGGCCGCGATGATCTTCGGCAAGTGGAATCCAATTGGCGCTTTTGGTGGGTCGTTGCTCTTCTCATCTGCCGATGCCTTGCAGCTCAAAGTGCAGGCTTATAGTTTCGATTTGCCCTCGCAATTTATGCAGATGTTGCCGTATGTGGTAACCCTGATTGTGTTGGCTGGGGTGATTGGCCGCGCCCGACCACCAGCCGCCTCAGGCAAAGTGTACGAAAAGTAAACTGCTGTCAATGCAACGTTGTTCAATGCCATTCCGTAGTAACGCGGAGTGGCATTGGCGTTTAAGTGCATCGTTCTTGCTCTTCTCAGCAGCCAAGCCATCGTCTATACTAGGCTTGTAACGCAATTCTGTGTGTTCTTTGGAGGTATTTTGTGAGCAATCAACCACCATATGGTCAACAACCGCCGCAACAACCAGGCTACCCACCACAGCAGCCCTATGGCCAACAACCAGGCTACCCACCACAACAGCCAGGCTACCCACCACAGCAGCCCTATGGCCAACAACCCTATGGTTATCCACCACAACCCCAAAAACGTAGCGGGTGTCTCAAGTGGGGGATTATTGGATCGCTCGTCTTATTGTTGCTCTGCGGTGGTGGCGGTTTTTGGCTCTATAAATTCACCTTAAACACGATTGGCACAGTTAATACAAGCCTTGATGGCTTTATGAAAGCTGGAGCCGCCAATGATGTTAACGCAGCTAAAGCCTTTGTCGATAGCAGTTTTATTACCGATGAACAGCTTGAAAATTTATTTAGCCAACGTGAGTTGTTCGAAGGCTATAGCAGCATCGAAGATCTACCAGCATCGACCAACGCCAATAGTAGCACAGGTCAGTCAACAACCCTCAGTCTGCAAGGAACAATCAATTATTCCGATGGTATGGGAACCTACGACGTACAATATAATCTTGAAGGCGAGATCTGGAAAATTCGCTACGTCAATATCAAACGCTAAACCTCATCTTAAACTGCACCAAGCCCTCTTCCACGAGGGCTTGGTCGTATCCACAATGCAGCCTCACAACCTAGCCACAATTCAATAATTCCAATCCTCAAACGTTGATTTAATAAGTCACGCTGGATCATTGGGAGTTTGCTATGTCGTCTAGGTCGATTAATCGCCGGCTATTGGTGCTTCAAGCAGGCTGGACAGTTGCTCAGGCCCAGTTATTGCTCGCCCATAGCCAAGCCGAATATGTGGTTGTTCAACGCACTGAGCCACAAATCTACTGGTATGTCTACCCTCTCGAAGTTGTCCAAGAACGCTTAAGCTACCATCACCCTGATATTGCGATCTACCTGGCGCTCAATTTGCAAGAAACCTCAGCTAGTTCGACTCTCAACAGCAATCAACTCGAAACCGCCGACTATTTAAGCGTGGTGCTTGATGATCAGCAACACTTGCAAGGCGTAGTTAATCCGAGTGCTCAAGCCAAAGGCACAGAATTTGATCCATTCTTCAAGGCCTATCCCTCAGTAGTTGCCCAAAACCAAGCCCAACTTAACCAAGCCTTTGATCTAGCGGTTGGCTTTCGCGATACGCCTGATGCTGGCTTAATCGGTGGCCATAACCCGATTGTCATTCATGGCTTGCAAACTGATGAACGTTGCACAATTATGCTCAGCGGCGATGGCTTGCAGTTTGATCGAGAGCAAGCCGAATTGGCCTTTGACATTCAGGCAACCGTATTTTTTAAGGCCACGCCAACCCGCACAGGTCGCTGTGTAATCTATGTCGATTATTATCGCCAACGCCAATTGGTGGGCCATGCCGAGCGGGTTGTGCTGGTCGATAGCAACGCTGAACCAGAACCTAGCAATGCTAGCCCGTTTGATTTTGGCTCAACTCCGGTCGATTTACTGATCAACCTGCGCCGTGATGGCGATACGTTCAAATGGACGGCAATGCCGCATGATCAAGCCTTTACACCGGTGCACAATTTGCCGAGCCAACAAGCCTTATCCGAGCAGGCTGCCCAAAATTGTGCCGTTGATCTGTTGGGTGCGGCGGTTAATCCAAGTTTATTGTTGGCGCAACGCGAACTTGAAGCGCTTGCCAGCGATCTAGGCCAATTTGTCCCAAGCCCAATTTGGCAATTACACAGCGATTTGGCCCAGAAATTGCAGCGTCCACTCACGGTTTTGCTGCGCAGCAACGATTTGGCTTTGCCTTGGGAATTAGCGATGGTCGAAGCCCCTTTGCTAGCTGGCGATCAGCCGCTGTATTGGGCCGCCCAAACCCATTTTGCCCGTTGGTATATTCACCCCCAAGTTAGCCCAATGCCACCCGATCAACTCAACATTAGCCAAATTAGCGCAATTGCCTCACGCTATGGCTGGGATTCAGGCCAAGCTGAATTGGTGCATGCAGTTGATGAGCAAACCATGCTGCAAAACCAATGGCAAGCCCAAGCCTACGAAGCCACGATTCAGGCGCTTGATCCATTGTTGAGCCAAGCCACGACCCAAGCTGGCCATCTTTTACACTTTGCCGTGCATGGCCGCAGCCAACCCAACGCCCGCATTCAAGAAATTATCTTGGCTGATAATAATGCGATTTCGGCCAAAGCCTTGGTGGGCAATACTCGCCGTCGCCCGCCCCAATTTAGCTTTGTGTTTATCAATGCCTGCCAAGTTGCGACCCCAGGCCAGAGCTTAGGCCAAGCGGCGGGCTTCCCCGCCGAAATTCTCAAAAGTGGTGCGGCGGGCTTTGTTGCACCATTGTGGGAAGCTGATGATCAAGCAGCCGGAACGTTTGCCGCTCAATTTTATAGCCAAGCGTTTCAAGCCCAACCGTTGGGCGCAATTTTGCAACAATATCGCCTAAGTTATGTGGCCAATAGCACCACCACCCGCCTTGCCTATATCTTTTATGGCCATCCCGCCTTGCGTTTGGCCTATTCGAGCAAAGGAGCAACCCATGCCCAACAACCAAGTGCGGCTTGATGGCAGCAGCCAAGCCCATGAAGTTGCCCCAAATTATCGGATTATTGCCCAAGGTATCACGGGCAATGCCGCCGTACCAAGCCAAGAGCCACGGCGCGGCGAGGCTGGCGCTGGCGTGATCAAAGGTTTGGATTTAGCATTAATCACTACCGAAAGTAAATTAGCTCAAACCTTCACCCTCGATCTTGAGAGCAGCCTGCCACCCCCACCCGGTGCAATGCGCGGCAGCAGCGATTTTGTGCTCCAAACCCCCGATTTTGGCACTAATACCGCGCAAGCGGTGCTTTATACCGATCAAGCGACTGGCTATAGTCAATGGATTTTTCCTGAGCCAAGCCCAAATCCAGCGACGCAACGCCGAGGCGGAGCCAGCGTTACCTATCGCCTGCCCCGCGAACCAATCGTGCCACTCCCACCAGCACCAGGCGAAGATGCCCGCCGTGGCGGCGTGATCAAAGCGATTCGCAAGGTTGTACGGGTGATTGCTTGGAAAACCGATGAATTGATTGGCAACACGCTTGAGGCGATTATTAGCAAGTGGGAATCGGTCAAACGGGCTTATGGCTGGCAAAACTTACCGCTAAATGATACCAATCCGGTTGATTGGGCACGGATACAAACTGGCCGCAGTTTATTATTAATTCATGGCACATTTAGCAGCGCAACCGGAGCATTTGCCGCCTTGCCCAACGAAACCATTGGGCGCTTGCAGCAAATCTATAATGGGCGCTTATGCGCCTTCAATCACCCTTCGCTGAGCGTCTCGCCGCAAGCCAATATCGACGAATTACTCAAAACCATGCCAAATAACCTCGAAATCGATGTAGTTACCCACAGTCGCGGCGGCTTGGTTGGGCGCGAATTGCTGAGTCGGGTACAGCAGGGGATTCCGTTGCGGGTGCGCAAAATGATCATGGTGGCTTGCCCCAACCGTGGCACGCCCTTGGCTGATGGTGAACATTGGCTCACCATGCTCGATCGTTATACCTCGCTGTTGGCCGATTTGCCCGATACTAGTGCCAGCGTGATTATGGAAGGCATTTTGACGGTTGTAAAATTAATTGGCCATGCTGGCTTGCGCAAATTACCAGGCCTCGCCGCGATGACTCCCAAAAACAGCTATTTACAACAACTCAATGCTGGTCAGCCTGGTCAAACCCAAGTTTATGCAATGGTCGCCGATTACCAACCCAACGACCCTAATTGGATCAAACGTTTTATGCGCCAACAGGGCAATAAATTGATCGACCATTTCTTTGGCGAGGCCAATGATGGAGTTGTGCCAACAGCGGGGGGCTATCAAGGCAACAGCGATGGCAGCGGCTGGTCAATCCCCAGCGAGCGCCGCATCCTATTTGATACCGACAAACGGATCAATCACAGCAGTTTCTTTGGCAATCAAGCGGTTAACCAGCAACTAGTCGAATGGCTTCGATAAAAGATGAGGGATGAGGGATGAAGGATGATTGATGTCCTCACCTCAAAATCTCTCTCCTGTAGTGCAGGCAAGGGGCAAGGGGATGCTTACAAGGGTAGGTTTTAATCAGCATCGATCACCACCCTTCCGTCCCGCCTCAAGGCGGGAAACGCAGGGGGCTTTAATCCCCCTGCGCCCCCTCAAGGGCAATCAGTGGGAGATAAACATCCACCGATGAACCA
>NZ_DOPT01000111.1:0-34350 GCF_003512625.1 Herpetosiphon sp.
CGCAGTGGGAGAGGGGTTGGGGGTGAGGGACGGTGATAATTGGTTGTTAACCCAATGAACCATTACAGCTATGGGCTATCGAAATATTTTCTAGCATTTCAACCGATCCAAAAGCTAATAGTCTCACCTGCTCTGCGTCTCTGCGTTAAAAACCGATCTCTAGCCAAATTCTATGTTCTAACACCCTCAACTCTCATCTATAATTGAACTACTATTTAAAAGAGGGCTTCTTATGAAATTTGTTTCATTTCGGCGCTATGGCGAAGGCTCCGAGGCACGAGCCGGGGCTTGGTTGCCCATGGGAATCATCGATCTACAAGCCGCAGCAGGCTTAGTTTTTGAAGATTTGCCCCACGATTGGTCGCTGATGAGCATGCTCAAACACGAAGCCGATGGCTATGGCATCGATGCCGCAATCCAGGTCGTTTCAGCAGTCGTCGATTTGCTCGGCGGTGGCGGCGATGGCATCGAATGGGATGATCCCGATGCGATCAACAGTATGCTTTCGCTAGGCGGCGAAACCGTGATTTACCCGCCTGATAGCGTGCGTTTGTTAGCGCCGATTCCTCAACCACCAACGATTCGCGATTTTTATGCCTTCGAGCAGCATGTGCGTGAAATTCGTGCTCAGCATGGCCGCTCCGTGCCTAGCACGTGGTACGATATGCCAGTCTTTTACTTTGGTAACCCTACCACCGTGCTTGGGCCAGATAGCGATCTGGTAATGCCGCGCACCAGTCAACTTGATTATGAACTGGAAATTGCAGCAGTTATTGGCCGGCCATGTCGCGATATCGAGCCAGATGAAGCTGAATATTATATTGCTGGCTTGATGGTCATGAATGATTGGTCGGCCCGCGATATTCAGGCCCGCGAGATGAGCGTTGGCTTGGGGCCAGCCAAGGGCAAAGATTTTGCCACCTCATTCGGGCCAGCCCTGATCACGCTTGACGAAATTGAGGATAAAGCGCTGGGCGATGGGCGTTACGATTTGGCGATGGTGGTGCGGGTCAATGGTGAAGAGCGTGGTCGTGCGTCGTTCGCCGATATTTACTATACGCTCGGCGAATTGATTGCCCACGCTTCACGCGATGTCACCCTGCTGCCTGGTGAAATTATTGGCTCGGGCACAGTTGGCACTGGCTGTTTGCTCGAAACCACCCACGGCGAAGGGCCATGGCTTGAGGTTGGCGATGTGGTCGAACTCGAAATCGAACGCATCGGCATCTTACGCAACACAATTGTTGATCGCGATAGCTAATTAATCGCTATGTGGTGGCAGCCCAAACAACTGCCACCACATTGATCGCAAGCTAGACTTGACCCAAGGCAACCTGCTTTGGTGCTTGCCGAGCCAGAATCTGAAAAGTCTTACGGACGGCATCGACCGCAGGCAAAGGATTGTAGCCCAACTCACGTTTGGCTTTGGCAATTGATAAGCGTTGTTCTATGCCGCAATATAGCCCAACTTGGCTGCGCAAAATCATTGGTTCGCGGCCTGTGACATTCGCCACCAACTCCATCATGCCAGCTACGACATTGGTAATGCCTTTAGATACCCGCATTGGCACTTTGATTTTGGGATTAAACTCTTGGGCGATTTCAAAGATTCGTCGCAATGGTAACGATTGATCATTCGCCAAAATATAGCGTTCGCCTGCCCGACCTTGGCGCTCAGCAGCGATCAGCCCTTCGGCAACATCAGCCACATCGACAAAATTAAAATCCATATTGATATCTAGTGGCATTTTATTGCTCAACACCAACTCCAAAATCCCCAACGATGGTGTGGTACGGCCATTGGGATCGCCGATGATCGTGCCTGGCAAGCCCGCCATCATCTCCAAGCCATATTCCTTGGCCAACTTCCACGCCAATTGTTCCGAGGCGATTTTCGATTGATAATACGGATTACCATAGGTATATTGGTTCCAGGTTGTTTCATCTGCTGGGATTTGGCGCTGAGGATTATTTTTATCGACTGCCGCGATTGAACTGACATACACCACCCGTTTGACCCCCGCCTGCGCCGCTGCTCGCAAAATATTGCGTGTGCCCTCAACGTTTGGTTGAATGATCTCGCGTTGCGGATTGCGCGACCAATGCTTGAATACCGCCGCTACTTGATAGAGTGTATCAACTCCAACCAAGGCTTGTTGCAGCGAATCCATATCCATCAAATCGGCATACACTTGCTCATAGGCCAGTTGCGGCTTGATTTGGCTGCGATTGCGCACGCTGGCCCGCACATCAACCCCACGCTCCACCAACATTTGAGCCAAAACTGAGCCTAAATGACCATTCGCTCCGGTAACCAACACGCGCTTGCTCATTGCCATTCCTTTCATAATAAACTAGACAAATAGTTTATCTAGTTTTAGATAAAAAAAGAGACCAGTATAATAGAATAAACTATATCCTAAGAATAGAGAGTTTATTCTAAAAAAATCAACCGCTATAAAGATCCGCTAAGGTAACCGCTTGCAACTCTTGTTTCATGGCTGCTTCGGCTCGTTGCAGGCTGGCGACCATACGTTGACGGGCGGCTAGTGCCTCGATTTTCGGCTCGGTTGGGTGAATATTCAGCCGAAACAAGGGTTTGGCTTGCTCGATCGCGTTAAAAATATCCAAGAGATTAATCGCCTGACTGTTACGAGTTAAGCGCACGCCGCCTTTCGCTCCCTCGCGGGTTTCAATTAGGCCGGCATTGGTCAGCGATTGTACAACCTTAACCACGCTTGGCTTGGCAATACCTAAAAAATCGGCGATTTCATGGGTTGGCACAAAATCGTAGATTTGTTCCTCGATTTTATAGGTGATGTAGAGGCTGATGGCAATTGCCTGTGAAAACGCCAGTGAATAACTCATAACGCTCGCCAATAATTTATACTAGATATATTGTATATTGAGTTCAACATTTGTCAAGCATGAATTTTTGATCATGCTATACTAAATCGTGAGCAAGAGCGAGGTTACAGGTTATTGAGAGAGTTTCCCAATTCATCTACTGACCCCGCATTTTTGCCTACCATGATCTCTATCTAGAGGAGAATTGCGCATGCGATCATTCCGTGCTGGCTATCGTTTACTAGCATTATTGCTGCTCCTAACGCTTGGTTTTGCACCTGCTGATCAAGCAACCTTGGCCCAAACACCACCAATTGGCTCATTAGTTGATGCCAATGGTGATGTTGGTGAGACGAGCGATCTTGTAATTGGTCAAGACGGCCTAGGGTTGATCGCCTATTACGACACAACAAATCAAGATTTAAAAGTTGCCCACTGCAAAAATTTACAATGCAGCCAATCGAGCAGAGCGATTATTGATAGCCAATATAACGTTGGCAAATATGGATCAATCGTGATTGGCAACGACGGTTTAGGCGTTATCGCTTATATGGATCTGACCAATCGCACATTAAAAATCGCACACTGCCAAAATGTTGAATGTAGTTCAGCAACAATCTCTACGATAACCTCAACCCTGTGGGTTACCTTTAAAACGGATATTGTCATTGGCGCTAATGGGTTTCCGGCAATTCTCTATGCTGAAGATGATGCTATTGCGACGTTAAAATATGTACAATGCCATAATATCACGTGTAGTGTATCAACAATTACAACTCTTGATGAAGAGGTTTATGGATCATTTGCAGGAAAAATGATCGTAGGTGGTGATAATAAAGTCATTATTGCATATAATAAATTGATCCATCATTTATCAGTTGAATTAAAGTTCAAGTATTGTAATAATGAAGCTTGTAGTGATGTTACAACTACACAAATATATATAAATCCCGCAGACATATTCTCTTATATCCTTGATATCACCATAAATTCAAATAACTACCCTATTATCAGTTTTTATGATATTGTTCAGGATCACTTATTAGTTGCCCAATGTAATACATTTAATTGTAGTGATTATACAATTAACCTTGTTGATAGTATAGGCGCTGAAAGTGGTACAATGAGTAGTATTATGATTGGATTTGATGGATTACCTCTGATCGTTTATCATATACGGCCAATTGCTGGTGTGCATGATAATGACGATTTACGAATCGCACATTGTGAGAATATTGCATGCAGTAGTGCGACGATTACGACGATTACAGCACATCTCGGTACATTCCTCGGGTATCATCCCACAATAAAAAAAGGGGCAGACAACTTAGGACTATTTATTTATTTTGATTTGATTAATACCAATCTGCGGGTTGTTCATTGTGCCAATATTCTTTGCACAAAAGAAGGCCAAGCAGACTTTGCGCAATATTTGGCATTAGTTCAAGCTCCTATAACCACGTTTAGCCTCTTAATCAATCAACAAACCATTCCTGTTCAACCTGTCGCCCAACAAGGCCAAGTATTTTATCAAACAACCATTAATGTTCCAAGCATTGTGCCAACTGGCGGTTCGTTTGTGCTAAGTGCTGATCCTGATGGGCAAACGCCTTCACTGGTTGATGATGCCGTGGTATTCAAACTCAATAATCAAGAAGTGTTTCGCTTTGAATATACTGGTAGCATCGCACCCTCCCCTACTTTAGTCACAATTCCCAATTCATTGGTTGCGCAATGGGCCGGCCAAACGCTAACTGTCGAATTCCACGATCGGTTTGCAGGCCAAATTCAAGCCTCAACCATGTACTTAGTTTGGCTACCCTAATTAATCACCAAGGATGATCGCCAATCGCCTAATTGGGTGATGCTGCAATAGCGCTGCCTTTGCTACGATCAAGCTCGTTCTTTTTAACTAGGAGGGTGATCAATGCACATGCAGCGTTTATGCTATTTTCTAGGTTTGCTTGGGTTAAGCCTTAGCTTGTTTAGTTGCAGTCGAGCTAATCGTCAAGCTGTCGCCGTTTCACCGAACTCAACCAGCCAAGTTGCTGAGCCAAATAGCCTTGGCCTGCCCAAAGGCACGTTGCACGAAGCAGAATTGCTGGTTGCAGGCGAAACTCGTAGTTTTATCTATTATCTGCCAGCAAAGCTTGATCCAGTCGGAGCACCATTGGTTTTTATGTTGCATGGCGGCGGTGGGCTTGGTAATTCGGCTATGACATTAACCACCCAAGAACGCTGGAATACACTTGCCGACCAACATGGCTTTATTGTGGCCTATCCTGATGGCATGAATCGGCGCTGGAACGATTGTCGCAGCGATTGGGATAACCCTTCAACCAGCGATGATGTGCAATTTATCAGCACGTTGATCGACCACTTTGCTCAAACCTATTCAATTGATCAGACGCGGGTCTATGCGACAGGCCACTCCAATGGCTCGATGATGTCGCTACGACTAGCGCTCGAATTGCCTGATCGGATTGCGGCGGTGGTTGGTAGCGCGGGGTATATGGCTCAAAATAGTCAGTGTAAAATGTTGGGTACGCCTGCCCCGTTGATGCTATTGGCGGGCACTGCCGACCCAATTATGCCATACGCTGGTGGTTTAATTGATATTCCAGGCGATAGCCAGCAAGGCCAAGTGCTTTCCGCCGAAGCGACTATCCAAATGTGGCTCGACATGTTGAGCATTACCAACCAACCCAGCATTAGCCATTTGCCCGATATCAACCCTGACGATCATAGCACTGTGACGATCAATACCTACCAAGACAACCTTGTGCGCTTTTATCGAATTGATGGCGGTGGACACACGTGGCCCAGTCTTGAAGAGCCAGCACGTTTGCAACAACGTCAAAATCCGCATAACCGCGATTTTTATGCAGCCGACGCAGCCTGGGAGTTTATGCAGCAACATCGGCTTGGGCAGTAGGTTTTTTTGATCCACGAAGCGCACGAAGGATGAGGCTATTGGTTATTTGGATTGTTTGAAACACCACACCATGTTCCGATAGCCTAGCGCCATAAGCCTATAGCCTTATCATCTCTGACGCACTGCATTCTAAGTCGGCTATAATAGTAGCAATCAATTGCTTGTTGTAGCACAAGGAGATGATCGATGGCGATCACGAAAGTCGGGGTACTTGGCTGTGGCTTGATGGGCGCGGGCATTGCCCAAGTTGCCGCCCAAGCAGGTTTTATGACGGTTGTGCGAGAAGTTAATCAAGCTGTGTTAGATAAAGGCTTGGATCGCATCAACGCTATTTTGGAAAAGGATGTTAGCAAAGGCAAACTAAGTGCCGCCGACCGCGATGCAAGCTTGGCCCGCTTGTATGGCACCACTAGCTTCGAGGATTTGGCAGATTGCGATTTGATTATTGAGGCGATTGTTGAGCAATTGCCAGCCAAACGCGAAGTTTTTACCGCGCTCGATGAATTGTGTCCCCCCAGCACAATTTTTGTTTCCAACACCTCATCACTAACGATTATGGAAATGGCAGCAGTAACCAAGCGACCCGACCGCTTTGCTGGATTGCACTTCTTCAATCCGGTTCCGGTCATGAAATTGGTCGAAATCGTGCGTGCCCTTACTACCTCCGATGAAACGATTGCCAGCCTGCATGAGTTTACCCGTGCTTTGGGTAAAACCCCGATTAACACCAGCGATACCACCGGATTTATTGTCAATCGCTTGCTTGTACCATTTTTGCTCGATGCCGTGCGCTTGCTTGAAAGCGGCGTTGCCACCCGTGAGGACATCGACGAAGGCATGAAGCTTGGCTGTGGGCATCCGATGGGGCCATTAACCTTGCTCGATTTTGTGGGCATTGATACGGTCTACTCGATCGCCAATATTATGTTTGATGAATTCCGTGAGCCACGCTTTGCCCCGCCGCCATTGCTCCGCCGCATGGTGCTCGCCGGCCATTTCGGGCGCAAATCGGGCCAAGGTTTTTATTCTTACTAAATGAAAGTCAAAAGGCAAAGGGCAAAAGTCAAAATAAACCATTTGCTTGCTTGATTCACGCACTTGCCAGCAAATTCACCTTTTTGCCTTCTGCCACAATGAAAGGCAAAAGGCAAAGGGCAAAAGTCAAAATACATCATATGCCCGTTTGATTCGCTAGACCAATGACAATATAACCTTTCTGCCTTTTGATTTTTGCCTTCTGATTTTACATAGGGGGTTCCATGTCATTTGAAAATATTCTGTTTGAAATTAATGAACAAATTGCAGTTATCACGGTTAATCGGCCTAAGGCCTTGAATGCCTTGAATAGCGCAACCATTCGCGAATTAGGCCAAGCCGTCGAGCAATTAGCCAACAATACCCAAGTGCGAGCATTAATTATTACTGGGGCTGGCGAAAAAGCCTTTGTTGCTGGCGCAGATATTAGCGAGGTTAACAGCATTGAAAGCTCGCTGCAAGGCAGCCAAATGTCGGAAGCCTTGCACGATGTGCTCTGGAAACTAGGCGAATTGCCACAAGTCACAATCGCTGCAATTAATGGTTTTGCGCTTGGTGGTGGCTTTGAGCTAGCCTTGGGCTGCGATATTCGAATCGCCAGCGAACAAGCTCAGGTTGGCTTGCCTGAAGTTGGTTTGGGGCTTGTGCCTGGTTGGGGTGGGGCTTTGCGGGTTCAACGCTTGGCTGGCACTGGTGTGGCCAAATATTTAGTCCTCACTGGCGAACGGATTCCAGCCAGCGAAGCGCAGCGGCTTGGCTTAATTGAAAAAATCGTGCCTGCTGCCGAATTGCTTGATCAAGCGCATCAATTGGCGGCCAAAGTTGCCAAAAATGCCCCATTAGCGACGGCTCTTGCCAAACGGTTAATCAATCGGGGCGCAGAAATGAGCTTGCGCGATGCCATCGCCTACGAAAATGGCCTCTTTGGCCAACTTTGCGTTACCGAAGATGTCAAGGAAGGGACGAGCGCCTTTTTAGAAAAACGCGCTGCCAAATGGCAAGGGAAATAACTCAACCTTTAGGCTGAGTTGAGCAAGCTGCTAGTTAGGTATAATCGTACATACGTTCTGTTATAGGAGTGTGTATCAGATGCAAAACGCTACTGTTGCCGAGATGATCGCCGCTTTGGATGCTGATCGGGCTGCCAACCAAGCCAAATTTGGAGCACTCGACCCCAATGCTGTGGTTTATGCTGATGGCCCTTGGACGGTGACCAACATTATTTGCCATCTTACGATTTGGGAAGAAGAGTTTTTGAAGGGTTTGCAGGCACATCAAGCTGGCCAAGGCTATCTGACCGAAATGCCCGATTTGGAAGGCGAAGCAGCGCTCAATGCTTTCAATGGTCGCACCGTCGCAGAACGCAATCAGCTTAGCTACGAACAAGCACTTGAGCAATGGACAAACGTGCGCCAGCAAATCAAGAATACCTTGGCAAGCTTCACGCCTGAGCAACTAGCAGCGCCAATGATTGCGCCTTGGGGTGGTGAAGCAGCCTCGCCAGTTGCCCAAACTGGTGGCTGTATCTGGCACGAAGGCCATCATTTAAAGGAAACCTTAGCCGCTGTTGGCAACGATAGCGCTCAGGTTGGTTAACATTTCAGCCCTGCTTCCAATTTTAAGGAAGCAGGGCTGGTTTGAATTCTAGCCGCGGCGCTCGTAGTTGGGAGCTTCGTTGGTGATCGTTACATCGTGGGGATGGCTTTCGGCCAAACCTGCGGGCGAAATCCGCGAGAAGCGGGCATTCTTGCGCAATTCATCAACATTATGCGCCCCAACATAGCCCATACCTGAGCGCAAACCACCGACCAATTGATAAATGGTATCGGCCAATGCGCCTTTGTAGGGAACCATCCCTTCAATTCCTTCGGCCACCAACTTGCGAGCAGGCTGGTTGCTTTGGAAATAGCGGTCGCTACTGCCTTGCTGCATCGCACCAATCGAACCCATGCCACGATACGATTTGAATGAGCGGCCTTGGTAGAGAATCATCTCGCCTGGCGATTCGTCGGTTCCTGCTAATAAGCCACCCAGCATAACCGTGTGTGCGCCGGCAGCCAGTGCTTTGGCCACATCACCACTATACTTAATCCCACCATCAGCAATGATTGGCACGCCAGCTTCTTCGGCAGCTTTAACACACTCCATTACCGCTGTAACTTGGGCCATCCCCGCACCTGATACCACCCGAGTGGTACAAATCGATCCGGGCCCTTGTCCGACCTTAACCGCATCAGCGCCGTGTTCGATCAAGGCACGAGCACCTTCGCCAGTACTCACATTCCCACCAATGATTTGCAGCTCAGGATATTGTTGTTTGATGCGGGCAATTGCATCGAGCACGGCTTTGGAGTGGCCATGAGCAGTATCGACCGCAATCACATCAACCCCAGCCTCAACCAACAAACGCACCCGCTCGAGTTCGCTGGTCGAAGCGCCGACGGCAGCGCCAACTCGCAAGCGGCCATAAGCATCTTTGGTGGCGTTAGGATGTTCGATCTGCTTTTGAATATCCTTGACCGTGATCAGACCATTGAGTTTGCCATGTTCATCAACCACCAAAACCTTTTCGATCCGGTGTTGATGCAAGGCTTGTTTGGCTTGTTCGAGGGTTGTGCCAACTGGCACGGTGACCAATTCTTCGCTGGTCATCAATTCGCTGATTTTGCGGCTGGGGTCGGTTTCAAAGCGTAAATCGCGGTTGGTAAGTATCCCGACGAGTTCGCCAGCAGCGCTGGTAATCGGCACCCCTGAAATATGGTAATCGCTCATGAGTTCCCAGGCTTCGCCGATGGTTTGTTCGGGGCGCAAAGTGATGGGATCAGTGATCATGCCACTTTCTGAGCGTTTGACCCGCCGCACCAAATCTGCTTGTTGGGCAGGAGCCATATTTTTGTGAATAATGCCAAGGCCACCTTCGCGAGCCAGCGCAATTGCCATGCGATCTTCGGTCACCGTATCCATCGCAGATGAGACAACTGGAATGTTCAAACGAATCTCGCGGGTTAGCCACGTGCTAACGTCGATTTGTGAAGGCAAGACATCCGAGTAGGCTGGAATCAACAGCACATCATCATAGGTCAGCCCTTCAAACGCGAACTTAGCACTCCAATCGATTGGCATGGGGTTATCCTCCTTGGGATATATGAAAAGCTCACCGCAGGATGCAGTGAGCCATCCGACGCAGAACCTTGCGTCATCCTTCAGTTGTCCGATTGCCGATACAATAGGCCTATTATAGCACCATCGAGGCTTTGTTTTGCGATAATCGCGAGATCTTCTGGGCAATTTAAGCCGTATAGTTAATCGGGGTAGTTACTATGCCTCGCTTGATATTCGCATTGATCATGTTAGTTGTCGAGAACATCTTCCCATGAACATTCTTATCATTAGTCTATTTTTGCTGCTCTACGGCGGGATCAATAGCTACATCGGCATCCGAACTTGGCAGTGGCTTCAATCGCTAGTTCCGCGAGCATTGCCAGGCTGGGTTAAGTGGGTTTATTGGATCGGATTTGCGGGGTTGGCCAGCGCCTATTTTCTGCTTCGCTTTGCCGCAAGCTTTATGCCTGCGAGCCTCAGTACCATTTTGGCCCAAATTGGCAGTTACTGGTGGGCAATCTTTGTCTATGCCGGGCTGTTGCTGGCACTAGTAGACTTGCTGCGCTTGATCCTGCGCAAAACCAAATTACTCGCTGCGTGGAAGCTCAGATCGCAGGCGACCCTAAGAATGACTGGCACAGTCATCTTTACAATTATTCTCACCGCCATCATCTATGGAACGTGGCGGGCCCGCACTCCAGTGGTTACCGAGTATACGCTCAACATTGCCAAACCAGCAGGCAGCTATCGTGAGTTGTCGGTTGTGCTGGTTTCCGATAATCACCTTGGCTTGATCAATGGCAATGGTCGGATTCAAGAGCTGGTTACCATGGTTAATCAGCTTCAGCCAGACCTTATTCTGATCGCAGGCGATTTGATTGATGACGATTTTAAGCCGTTTCTTGATCAAGCGATGGCTAGCGAACTCAGCAAGCTGCAAGCTCGACTTGGCATCTATGCAATTATGGGCAATCACGATGTGCGCGACCCCGAATTGCCAAGCTTTCGCGCCGAGTTGGAACAAGCCGGCATTCAGTTGCTGATTGATGAGTGGGTTGTAGTAGATAATAGTTTGGTGCTGGCTGGGCGCGATGATCCTTCCCCGCCACGGGCTGCTGGTGAAGGGATGGCCCTAGCTGATATTATCGCCAATACAGACCGCTCATTGCCGCTGCTGGTGATGGATCATAACCCTAATCGATTGAATGATACGATTGCCGTTGAAGCCGATCTGCAAGTTTCGGGGCATACCCATGCCGGGCAAATTTTCCCGTTCAATCTCGTTACAAATATGATGTATGAAGAAGATTGGGGAGCATTGCAACGTGGCTCGACCCATGTGGTTGTCTCATCGGGTTTTGGCACGTGGGGGCCACCAATGCGGATTGGCACCTACCCTGAGGTTGTGCACATTCAACTAACGTTTGGTCAATAGCAACTACTCTTGTTACAAGTTAACCCAAGCCCCTCTGCTATAGCCTAGAAGAGGGGCTTTTGCTGATCGTTTTAGGGTTTGCGCCACGCCTCATCATAGTCGCGGCCAAGCAACAACACTAAAGCTGCGTCGCCCTTTGGTTGTTCGGGAGCTGGGCTGGTTTTGCTTACCACAATAATGTTGCGGCTGCTAATCCCCAATTCAGCAGCAAGTTGCTCACGCAGTTCTTTATGATTGCCAAAATCGATGATTTTGGTGGTGTCATACACGGTTGAAGCGGTTGAAGGATTGAGCAATTGATAGTCACGGTTTTCGAGGTGAGTTGCTACATCGCCTGCCAAACCACTAATTTGCGCTCCATTGATCACTTCGATGCTTAGATTGTCGTCCGAAGGTGTGTTTGAGCTACCATCAATTGGGCTATTGGTATCAGGAATTGGGCTGGTCAATAATTGATCAACCGTGGCCGCGATGCTGGCAGGGTCCCAAATTGGCACATACTGCGACTCATCCATATAGCCGATTACTGAGCTGGTATCCCATTTGACACTCTTGATCCGGCCATTGGCAATATCACTGCCAAGCCCAGCCAAAGCCCGTAAATTGCCAAGGTCATCGATTGGCAGGTCGGTATAGAACGAGCCTTTGAGTTGTGCAGCAAGGCTATCCAAGGCATCAATTTGGTCGAGCAAGCCTTTATCTTTGAGGGTTTGAACCAGCGCTCGAATCACATCTTGTTGGCGGCGTGAGCGGCCATAATCAGCATCTTGATGGCGTGAACGGGCATAACGCAGCGCAGTTGTGCCATCCATGTGTTGCAAGCCAGCCGGAATAAACAGCCGAATCACTCCATAATCGTCATCATCGGTTGGGTAAGTCGCATCCCATAGCGGGCGTTGCACATCGATTGTAATGCCCCCAACGGCATCAACAATTTTGCGAAAGCCCTTAAAATCGACTTGAGCAACATAATCGATATTAATATTCAGCATATTGGCGACGGTATCGCGGGTTAATGCCATTGCCTGAGTTGAAGGAATCGTCATATTTTGGGCGATACCTTCTTTATAACCCAGTTCGTAGGCTGCATTAATTCGCTGCGAACATGTGCCTGGGGCATCGTAGCCTGGAATTTCGGCACAACTATCGCGCGGAATCGAAACCATGCTGGCCCATTTTTGGGTTGGATCAATATGCAACACAATGATGGTATCAGTGCGAGCTTTGGTATCATTTTCACGTAAATCGACCCCAATCAACAACAAATTAAAGGGATCTTTGACAATATCGGGGGTTGCCAAAGGTTGATTGGGCTGAGGATTAGGATTATTAGGATTTTCGACTAGGTTTGGCGCTTGGGTTGGGATGGTTACTAAGGCATCACTTGTGGCATTTTTAACCTTTAAATAGGCCCAAAGTGCCCCACCACCACCGACCAAAACCACCGTTAGCAAGACCCCAAGCATAACCATACCACAGCCAGCTCCACGCGAGGTACGTTTGATTGGATCTGTTTTGGGTGGCAATGGGCGCGAGGTTGGTCGGCTGCCAACCGCCGATTGGACTGCCTTGGGCACACGAACATATGATCCTTCGTGGTCAGCACGTGGTACGGCCCGTGGGCGTGGGCGTGCAGCAGCAGTCGAATTATTGTTCAACAACAGATCATTCATCAACGCCGCGTCGTTGGCAGCATCGGCTTTAGCTGCGGCACGTGAACGAGTTGGCAAGGGTGTGGTAGCTTGACTACGAACATGCTCAGCATCGAGCGATAGATCATTGGCTGACCCGTTGGTCGATTCCTCAGGTGTATCGGTTTTTGCAGGCATGCAGCTATCTACTCCTTGTTTGTTGATGATTGATATTGGGCACGATGATGCAGCACGAATTGCTCAACCGCATCTAAGACTGCTGGCGATTCACCATCGCGGAGCATTTCGTGGCCACTTTTATCGAACCACAGTAATTGTTTATCGCTGGAGCCAACTTGGCGATAGATCGCTTCGGCGGCGGATGTGGGAATTGTACGATCTTGATGTGAATGAATGATTAAGATTGGTGCAGTAATTCGTGGCAATTGTTGTTCCACGACTTTGGCATAGCGCCAAAGCGAAACAAAGGCCGGAGCCGGAAAGCGCCGATAATTGCCATGTTGGCGGCCTGTCTCTTTATCGTACCAACCTGCGCCCATATCGCGATTTTCATCGCCCCACATCCCTAGCATTGGCGCAACATAGCGTGCCCGATCGGCATGTTTATAGTGGAAGCGCATGGCAGCGGCCACGCTAACCACCCCAATAACGTCATCGCGATGAGCTGCTGCTAGGTGATTGGCCACGAGGCCACCCATAGAAAGCCCAATCAAAATAACTTTATCGACCTCGCGCCGTAAATCACGCAAGGCTGCATTGGCATCAGCATACCAATCGTGCCAGGTTACGCCCTGCAAATCTTCGGGCAAGGTGCCATGACCACGCAAATAGGGCATGCGATACGGAATATGATGGGGAGCTAAACGGCTTGGCACCCGATTGACTGAATCGGCGCATGAAGTAAAGCCGTGAAGAATTAAACAACCAACACTTGACATGAATTATGATCTTTCTTACACCCTGCGGCCACTTTTGGTATAATGCGACAGCAGATCATTCAACGGAGAACCGTAATGGGCATTAAAGAGTTTTTTGTGGCATTTCGAGATGCCATCGATGGCGAATATGATCGGCGAGTTAAAGCCGCCAGTGAAGTTCGTGAATATAGCATTGGTGGTCATGGCCATCACGATCATCATGATGCTGACCACGGCCATGATCATCACGATGCGATCAATCACGATAGCCATGACACCCAGGTCGTTGTTGGTAGTCACGCTGAGGAAACCACTTCACAGCACTAAACGCACGACAGCACCCCAAAAACGGGGTGTTGTCGTTTTTACCACTCATATCATGCCATAGCCACGGCACAGCGTCAATGTAGCGCAACTGACAGCTAGGTGAAATAGAACGTAGGAATTCATGTCACAGCAAATGCCCGCAGGTTTTACGATTTTAGCAATTGAAACATCGTGCGATGAAACCGCCGCCGCCGTTATTCGCGATGGCCGCGAGATTGTGGCCAATAGCGTCGCTTCACAAATC
The DNA here is from genome assembly GCF_003512625.1 of Herpetosiphon sp. Taxonomy (NCBI): domain Bacteria; kingdom Bacillati; phylum Chloroflexota; class Chloroflexia; order Herpetosiphonales; family Herpetosiphonaceae; genus Herpetosiphon; species Herpetosiphon sp. The sequence goes on from NZ_DOPT01000111.1 coordinate 14,495, forward strand.
GATATTCATCAACGCTATGGTGGCGTTGTGCCCGAAGTGGCTTCGCGCCAACATATTCTGACGATTACACCCGTGATTAATACGGTGCTGGCCCAAGTGCCCGGCGGTTGGAGCGCGATTAATGCGGTTGCCACAACTTATGGACCAGGCTTAGCTGGCGCTTTATTAACTGGAATTAACACCGCCAAGGCGATTGCGTGGTCGCGCAATTTGCCGTTTATCGGGGTTAATCACCTCGAAGGCCATATTTATGCTTCGTGGCTGCATACTGCCAAAGATCTAGCCTACCAAGCCCCCGAATTTCCGTGTGTCGCCTTGATTGTTTCTGGTGGCCACACGGCCTTGGTGTTGCTCAACGATCATGGTGATTATCGTTTGCTTGGGCAAACCCGCGATGATGCAGTGGGCGAGGCTTTCGATAAGGTAGCGCGAATTATGGGCTTGGGCTATCCAGGCGGCCCGCAAATGGAAAAAGTCGCGCGTGGGGTTAATCCAGGTGCACTCAAATTGCCCCGAGCATGGTTGCGCGGAACCTACGATTGGAGCTTTAGCGGCCTCAAAACCGCTGTGCTGAACGTGGTCAATGATCGTTTGGGTGAGCGCATGGAGAAAGTTAAACTTGCTGAAGTTGACCCAGCCTTCACCGCCCAGCTTGCCGCTGCCTTCCAAGATTCGGCAGTCGATGTGTTGGTGCAAAAAACCGTGGCTGCTGCTCGCGAATACAAAGCCAAAACGATTATTTTAGCTGGTGGCGTAGCCGCAAATACTGCCTTACGCGAGCGCTTGAGCGCAACCGCCAAGCCTATTCCGGTAGCCTACCCGCCAATTTGGCTGTGTACCGATAATGCCGCCATGATCGGCGCTGCCGCCTATTATCGTTATCAAGCAGGCGTGCAGCAGGATTGGTCGCTCGATGCCACTCCCAGTCTCAAGCTGATTTAAGGGGTAATTTTAACCACGAAGAGCACGAAGGGAGTATGGCTGTAGGCTATGAGGCTATTGGCTATCGGAATATTTTCTAGCATTTCAAATGATCCAAAAGCCGATAGCCTTTAGCCACATGCCCCTATGTTCTTTGCTCTATGCTCTTAAGCTTGGCATACTGGGCAAATATGGGTAGAGCGTTGGGCCACGACGATGCGCTCGATTGGCGTGCCACAGCGCCGGCATGGCTCGCCAGTTCGTCCATAAGCCTCAAGGTGATATTGGTTTTCGCCGCTTGCCCCATAGGCATCGCGATAATTGACCAAGGTTGTGCCACGATGCTCAATTGAGTTGCGCAGTACAGTTTTAATCGCCTCGAATAGCTCGGCAATTTCGTTGGCGTTTAGGCTATTGGCGGAGCGCAAGGGGTGAATTTTGGCCAACCACAACGCTTCATCAGCATAAATATTGCCAACTCCCGCCAAGACACTTTGATCAAGCAAGGTTGGCTTGATTTTGGTAGCTTTGCGACTCAAGCGTTGCGCAAAATCATCTAAAGTAAAATCGTCGCCAAGCGGCTCTGGTCCTAAACGTTGATTGAGCGCCGCCACGCCACTGCGATCAACAAGACTCCAACGGCCAAATTTGCGTGGGTCGTGAAACCGTAGTTCGCGGCCATTATCCAGCGCTACCACCACATGCGTATGGCGATCGGCAGGTTCGTCGGCAGCCACAACCAACATTTGGCCAGTCATGCGCAGATGCACAATCAAGGTTTCGTGGTTATCAAGCTCGATCAGCAAATATTTGGCCCGCCGCTGAACTTGCTGAATCTGGCGTTGGGCGATAGCCTCGGCAAACAATTCAGGGCTATGGGTATCGACAATTTTGGGCCAGCCAAGGCTGCGCAATGCCACAAAATACCGCCCAACAAGCTCTTGCTCAAGCGAACGACGAACGGTTTCAACTTCTGGTAATTCTGGCATAAGCGTTTGTTTCTAAAATAGATAAGCGGATTGCAGTTGCAAGCCGCTGGTTTGCTGATTAACGTTCGGGCGTGCCAAGGGCGCTATGGCCGCCGCCGCCGCTGGTATTGTCGATCAAAATTGTGCGTTCGGCGACAACCGGCAAATTGGCTTCAACGCTGATGGTATGCGATTGCAAATTTGGGTCAATCGCATCAAGCAAAACTGAAATTCGGCCAGTGCGTGGAATTGTATACTCGACAACTTGGGTTGTGCCATCGTCTTTGCCGAGCGTTACCTTGACTTGGGCTGGGCGTTGATTGGGATTGAGCACTAGCAAGAATTCGGTTGCTGGATCGGCGGTACGGCCTTCGGCAAAATGCCAAACATAATCTGGCTCGGCAGCCCCTAATGTGTTTGTGGCGCTGTTGCCAGCATTGAAATAGCTGGTACGTTCGGCGACAATCGGCTGACTTGAGGTCAACATTGTCCCAACGCCTTGCGGTGATGGCACAATCTCACGCAGATCAACATCGAGCCGCGCCAAGGCTGGCACTTGATAACGCCGCGTAAAGGTCGAACCTTCCTCGGTCATAAAGGTCGTGGTAATTGCCGCTGAAACCGGATTTGGGTTGAGCAAGGCCAAGGTTGTGACGAAGGGATCGAGGGTTGCACCTTCGGCAAAATACCAGGTATTCGATGGGGCAACTGCGCCTTGGGTTAAGAAGCCGCCACCCTTAGTTGGACCAACCAAGACGGTGCGTTCGGCGGCAATCGGCGCAGTCGCCGCGATGCGCAAACCAAACGCCTTGGGATAGTTGCTGCTCAAATCAACTTGGGTGCGAGTAAAAGGTGGCAGTAGCACTTGGCGCGTAGCCGTAATGCCATCGGTTGGCATCATCAGTAAATTAGCCACAACTTCGCTGGGCTGGGGATTATAAAGCCACAACAGGGTGCTGCGATCGTTCGAGCCATCGCCCTCAGCAAAATACCAAGTACGGCTCCAACGACTAATGCCCGATTCGCCCAGTGCATCGTTGGCAAACAACATTGTGCGATCACCAACAATCGCTTGATTGGAACTGACTTCAATGGGCAAATTAAAGGTATCGCTGAAAATTTCGTTGGCGATGATATTGACTCGCTGGCCAGGCTGAATTTCATATTCGCGGCGCACGGCATTGGTTTGCCCAGGCAAGAAGGTCACGATCGTGCGGGCAATTTGGTTGGTTGGATTGAACAACATAATCCGCTCGTTGTAATCGCGGGTGTTGCTTTCAACAAAGGTCAAACGTTTGCGCACGGTCAGTTGGTCAGCGGTACGCCGAATCGATTCAGCTTGCTCAACATTCAAACTGCCCAAGACTGTTAATGTTTGCGGCAAACGATAGGCTTCGCTAATCCAAGCGATAATTTGGCCCAAGCCTGTGCGGGCGGCATCGGTTAAATCGCCAAGTAGCGCCAAGCGAATTGTGCCATTGCTGGCCGGAAAACCATTGCGCCCAGCATAGACATTGCCAGCCTGATCGATCACAAATTGATAGGGCAGGTCGGCGGCTCCCTCAGCTTGGGCAGCGGCTTGCAAAGCTCGCAACATCGTCGGCGGATCAGCCTGGTTATTCAAGGGCAAACTGACTAACTCGATTCGGCGTGGGCGTGAAGGCAGCAAATTCGGAATGCCAGGCAATGCACCCCAACTATTGCGGCTAATCACTTGCGGTGGGCGAGTGAAGGTTGTACCACCAAAGGCAGCTGGAGCACGATTGAGCTGATCGGTAAGTTTAGGGCCGTTGCTAGTATCAATAAAGCGCCAAGCAATTGCTTGCAAACTCGGTGCCGCTGGCTGATTGCTGCTGGTAAAATCAACCTGATATTGCAACCAGCGTGAATCGGCCTCAACCCCAATTGGCCCAAGCAATTGCTCGCCCTCGGCCAGAATTTGGGCCACATTCAAGGTTTGCCATTCGCGCCATTCGGTGCCATTGGCGCTGGTGCGCAGCTTAAGGCTGAGGCTCGTGCCAACTGGGAGTTCGAAATTCCAATGGGCCGAAACCGCATTCCAAACGAATGGCACTTCGTGGGCAACCGATGTAAAAGTACCTTGGGTAGCCGCTTGATCGAGCCGCAACTCGCCATCGCTATTATTGGTCACCAACAAGCCTTCGAGCGTGCCAGCTTGCCAATCGGCGACTGAGCTTTGGGCAAATGTGGCAGTTTGCACCTTACTGGCGGTGTTGGTCTGAGCTTGGGCTTGCCAAGCAATGCCACCGAATGCTAGCGATAAGCCAATTGCTGCCATGAAAAACTTACGGCGCATAGGTACCTCGTCGATAACGACTACGAAATTAAGGACTATAGGCTATCAATATAATGGTTCATTCGATTGACCAAAATATATCCCCTCACCCCCTAGCCCCCTCTCCCGCCTAGCAGACGAGGGGGAATACTGGATCAAGCCCCTCTCCCACCAAATGGGAGAGGGGTAAGGGGTGAGGGAGCATAGCCCTTAATTTTTGCGACTTGCGAAGGTTAATTAATCGAGCCAGTCGGGGTCGTAATAATTGGCAGCATTCCAGAGAATCCAGCCATACGTGCCTTCGACTTCGGCGACTGCTTGCATTTGGGCGCGAACTTCGGTGCGACCATATGGTGTTACTGGATCAAGCCATGTCGCGGTGAAGGCTTGAAGCCACGGTCGTTGCACTGCGTATTTGCCTTCCATGCGCTTTTGGCCTTTTTCGATACTATCCTTGACGATCTCATAAGGGTAGGCATCGGCGTTATCGAAGCCCAACTCATTGCGATCGTAGTGCGAAGGATAGACCATTGCACAGACATAATCGGTGTGATCGGCCATAATTTCAAGGCTTTGGCCAATTTCCCACATATTACGCCATGTGGCATAACCGAACACGTCGATTGAGAAGAATGCGCCTGAACCATTGATATCGCCATGAGCGCGTTTGAGCACATTGCCAATTGCTTCGTACATCACTTCCGGATTATTTTTGGGATCAATCGGCTTGGAGAAAACCAAATTGCTGGTGCTGCCATCCGATGGGAAGCGAATGTAATCGAATTGTACTTCATCAAAGCCAAATGCGGCAATTTCTTTGGCAATGCCCACATTATACTCGGTGACGTTGGGGTTGAATGGATCAAGCCACTTGAGACCACCGTCATCTTCCCAAACTCCGCCAGTGGCCTTGCTTTGGGCGGCCCATTCGGGGTGAGCATCGGCCAAACGATTATCGCGCATTACCGCCATGCGGCCAATTAAGTAGATATCGCGCTTGCGAGCTTCGGCCACAATCCATTCCATATCCAAATAATCGGATGAGGTTTCGGCGGCCAATACCAATGGATGTTGCGAGAGATAGCCTACTCCGCCAACATCGCCAGCAATATCCAGCTTGATATCGATCACCACCGCATTAACTTCGGTTTGATCAACCAAATCAAACAATTCGCTTAATGAAGCTTTTGACGAGCCAGTTGCTGCGGTAATATAAATTGCTTTGGCTACAAATTCTTCAGCTTCTAGATCGGCGGTAAATTTGCCTTCGCTGAGCGCCGTCCAAGCCTTGCGATACCCAGGCGAGAGCACCTGAATTTGGGCATTTTCAGGCACATCGGTTAATTCATAGGTGCCATCGGCATTCAGCCGTGCCATAGTAACGGCAGTGCCAGTGTAGGGATAGGTTTCATCAGCCCCTTCAAATGGCTTGACCATGGCGATAACCGTGCCCTTGGTCAACGGCTTGCCTGTTGTACTATCGACGACTGAGCCACGCACGGTCGAAGGTCGCAAAACCACATCCAACGAGGCGGCTTGCGGCAATTCTAAGGTTTGGCTGCTGTAATCGGTAGCGCTGAAAACAACTGGTGCATCCAAATCGATGTTCTTAACTGTATAGCGACCTTCAGCATCGCTTTGGGCCGTGGCGCTACCAACGCTGACCGTGGCTCCGCTGACTGGTTTTTGGCTATATTTATCGCTGATGATCCCAGTTAAGCTGGTTGGGCGCAGCGAAACATCGTAGCTTGTTTGTTTTTCGAGGGTAGCGGTGGCACTGGTGTAATCGGTTGCCACAATCACCACTTCAGCCTTTTCAGCAACATCGGTCAATTTGTAGCGGCCATCAGCGCCGCTGGTGGCTTGGCTCGTGCCAGCCTTGACCGTCACGCCAGCCACAGGCTGTTGTGAGTATTGATCAAGCACAACCCCGCTGATCGTGTTGGGACGAATCGTCAGATTAACTTCTACCGGAGTTTGCTCATCGACAGGAGTTTTATCGGCCAAACTAAGCGTAGCTGAGCTATAATCGCTGGCTTGAACTAAGAGTGAATTGGTATTTTCCCATTCATTAATCGTCCATTTACCATCAGCATCACTCGTAGCGCTTGCTTCGCCAACTTGAATGGTTACTCCAGCAACGGGCTTTTGGGTATAGCTATCTGTTACAATTCCCGTCAGTGGCGGATTGCTACTGCCACAGGCGGCAAGCACCAACGCAACAGCGCCAAACAGACCAGCTGTTAGGCGACGCTTGGTTTGACTCACAAAATACATCACTTCTGACCTTCCTAAGATTGTGGTGGGTGTCGGTTTAGACGGCGGTAATCATACGTTGCCCATCACTGCCTGTCAAGAAAAAACGCCCGACTGCACAGGCAGTTCAGGCGTTTTTTGATTAAGAGTTGCTAAGTTTTAGCGTTCAAGATGATATGGCACGCTAATCACGATTTTATTGCGTCGGAATAGCAGCGCACCTTTCAAGAAGAAGGCGGTTTGGTTATGTAAGGCATATTCCCAAATTCGCGCCGGAATAAATTCAGGCAAGATAATGGTTAGAATATCATCATTGCGCTCAGCTTCAATCCGATCAACATAGCGTAAAACTGGGCGTAACAATGAACGATATTTAGATATTTCAATATCCAAGGGCACATCTGGCTCCCACTGTTGCCAGCGTTCTTGTAGACGTTCAGTTTTTTCGTGTTCATGCTCAAATTCAATATACAAAGCGCGAACTTTACCTGGAGCAATTGATTTGGCATATTCAAGCGCTTTAACCGTGCCACGATGCAATGATGATACGAGCACAATCACATTATTTTCTAATGGCACGGGTTTGCTAAACCCTTCCAATGAAAGTTGTTTGGCTACGCCTTTGTAATGACGATTGATCGTAGTAAAAATCAAAACGAGAATTGGAATACAAATAACCACCAACCATGCACCTTCTTTGAATTTCGTTGTGCCGTTGATGATCAAAACGATCCCAGTTGCGATCGCGCCAACTGCATTCACCACTAAATTAAGTTGCCAACCCTTGGTTTTGAGCCGCAACCAGCGCAACACCATCCCCGATTGCGAGAGTGTGAATGAGAGAAACACGCCAACCGCATACAAGGGAATTAAGTTGGTAACCGAGCCATCAAAACCAATCACCAACAGTGCAGCAGCAACCGCCAAGAAAAGAATCCCATTCGAGAAGACCAAACGATCGCCCAATGATGAGAATTGGCGGGGCAAGAAGCCATCTCGGGCCAACAACGACATCAATCGTGGGAAATCGGCGTAGCTGGTATTGGCTGCAACCAGCAAAATTGCGGCGGTTGAGATTTGCAACATGCCATGCATCACTTTGGGGAAGCCCGTTTCGCTGCCCGTCGTGCGCCCCCAAATGCCTCGCCCAATTTGCGAAATCACGGTTTCGTTGAATTGCGGGCGTGCGCCATACTTGTGAGCAAACCAGGTAATGCCAGCGAACATCACTAATAGTAATCCCGCCATCCAAACCATGGTGACGCGAGCGTTGTGTGGCTCTGGCTTGCGAAATGCTGGTACGCCATTCGAAATTGCCTCAACCCCGGTTAATGCTGAACAGCCCGAGGCAAACGCGCCCATCAGCAAAAAGGCGGTCATAGCCTCAGTTCCAAATGGCGAGAAGCTTTGTTCATGTGGCCCCATCAGGTTATCCGAAAGCACTAACGGCTGAATATCGCCTGTAAATTGTTTGTAAAAGCCATAGCCGAGGGTCAACATAATGACTGTAATAAAAAAGTAGGTAGGCAGCGAGAAAATCGCCCCCGATTCGCGAATCCCACGCAAATTGGCCAAGGTCAGAATGAGAATCCCAATCAAACAAATTTCAATTCGATAATCACGCAACGGCTCGACCAATGAGATCAACTGCGAAACGCCCGACGAGATCGACACTGCCACAGTCAGAATATAGTCAATTAATAATGCACCGCCAGCGATCAAACCCGGAAGAGTGCCTAAATTATCCGAGGCCACGATGTACGAGCCACCACCGCTGGGATAGGCCGTGATTGTTTGGCGATACGAGATCGTCACGATCATCAACAAAACAGCGATGCCGATGCCCAGCCACAGCGATGAGCTAAACGCAATGATGCCGGCTGGCACAAGGTGGACAAGCATTTCTTCGGTGGCATAGGCGACTGATGATAAAGCATCAGACGAGAAGACTGCGAGCGCGGTTTTTTTATCCAAGCGCTCATGCGATTGGGCCGCAGTCTCCAACGGATTCCCCACTAAAACCCCCTTCAATTGGGTCAACATGGACAAACTCCTTGGCGTTTCCTCAAAACGAGGGTTAATTACACATATTTAATTGAACAAATGTTCTGTATTTAAGGTCGCAATAAATTACCCTTAAGCTGACGACACCTCGACTGAGCAGCTTAAACAGTATTTATTGGAGCATTATTGTTGCAGTGAAATTAGGCTTTAGGTGGAGAATGCGGTGAGTGCCGTGCTTGTTGCGAACAATACGGTAAAGCGACATTGGTTAAGTTGGATTGGTGTAGCTGAAAGCGCATACCCGTTTCCATTTGCATAAAAAAACCGCCACTATTCAGATATGTCGGCGGTGAACACAGGCTTTGATTATAGTCCACTCTAAACTTTTGTCAATGAGATTGTTAACGAATATGAAATTCGTAACTTGTTTAGCCAAGCTGAACTACTAATCCGTCCCTCCGCTGGAGGGAAACGCAGGGGGATTAAAGCCCCCTGCACCCTCTAAAGGGCAATCTGTGGATTACCTTCGATCTACAATCGTGATCACAGTTTCAGCACTTGGATTAATTTTAGGCGGCTGGTTTTTGGGCCACAATATCTTCCGAGCCAGTTGGAATATAGTGCAAGTGATAAGGGACGCTGATTACCACCACATCTTCATATTTGCGCAATGCCAGCAATAGCATCACAGCAGTTTGGTTGTGCAGCACTTTGGCCATGGTCGAATCGGGCACAAACTCCGGAATAACCACGGTAATCAAATCGCCTGGAAATTCCTTGTTGTTGACTTGATCGACGTAATCGACCAATGGCGTGAGATAATCGCGGTAGTCGGTGTGCAAGAAGACCAATTTGGCCTTGCCCAGCACTTCGTCCCACTGTTCCCAGCGTTTGCGGGTTTTGATTTCTTCCTCTTCGCTACCAACAACTTGGACCACGCGCACATCGTCGGTTAGTTTCAAGGCATATTTGATCGCACGCAACGAGCCACGATGAATGCTGCCAACTGGCACAATCGCCACATCAGCGGGCGAACGCAAATCGCTTGGTTTCAAGCCTGTTAGGCTCAAATTGGTTGCCACATGGTCATAGTGTGCTTTGATCTTGCGGAACAAAAGCATGATCAACGGCAAGGCCACAATAATCAGCCATGCACCTTCGGTAAATTTGGTAACTGTCAACACCACCAAAACCACAGCCGTCAAGCCAACCCCAATGATGCTGGGAATTCGTTTGAGCTTGTAGTTTGGCTCATAGTGCAGAGTGGTGATGCCAGTGTCGAGGCTTTCGCCTGGCTTGAGTTTGGCAACTTTGCGCCACATCACAATCATGCCAGCTTGCGAAAGCGTAAACGAGAGGAACACCCCAATCGCATACAATGGCAACAGGTGATGTTCTTCGCCGCCGAAAGCTGCCAGCAAGGCCGAGGCCAAAAAGGCCAGCGCGATCACGCCTGAGCTATAGACCAAACGGCTACCCAAGCGCGAGAGCCAACGCGGCAAGAAACCGTCATTCGACAAGAAGGCCGCGATCCGTGGGAAGTCGGCATAAGCAGTGTTAGCAGCTAGGATCAAAATCAACATGGTGGTAAATTGAACCCAGTAGTACAGAAACCCACTACCAACAATCGTGCGTGTCATTTGCGAAAGTACACTCTCGCCACCTTCATGCAGCAGGGTAATCGGAATATGGGTAGCAATAAAGCTAATTCCAATAAACAAGGTCATGGCCATGACGGCCATGGCTCGCATGGTAATGATCGCATTTTTTGGCGCTGGGTTACGAAACGCTTGTACGCCGTCGCTGATTGCTTCAATCCCAGTCAAGGCGGTACAACCACCAGCAAAGGCCCGCAAGACCAGCCAGATCAAGCCAAAGTTATCAAGGCCTGAACGAGCGGTTTCGTCGGTTGCGACGCTGCGTGGTGGCAATGGCTCGCCGAAAATTCCAAAATAGCGGGCAAGGCCAATCGCGATCACTACGAACACCCCAAACACAAAGGCATAGGTGGGGATGGCAAAGATCGTGCCGCTTTCGCGCACACCACGTAAGTTCAGCCAGGTAATTAAAAGGATAATCCCAATTCCGATTAATACCCGATGCTCATGAAAGAATGCGACATCGGGGAAGGCCGAAGAAATTGCTTTAACCCCCGCCGAAACCGAAACCGCCACGGTCAGCACATAATCACTAAGAATCGAAGCACCTGCCAACCATGAAGCTGTGCGACCGAGGTTATCCTTACTGACCATATACGCGCCGCCACCCATTGGGTAGTGGTGAATGGTTTGGTTGTAGCTCAAGACGACCAACAGCACCAAGGCCGCAATCCCGATCGCAATCGGCAAGGTGTAACTTAATGCTGCGGCGCTGATCAAAATCAGCACCCGCATAATCGCTTCAGTGGCATAGGCATTGGAGCTAATTGGGTCGGATGCAAAGACTGCCAATCCGCGAATTTTGTCGAGCCGTTCGTGCTGGGCACTACTGCTGGGGAACGGCTTCCCGATGAGTAGCTGTTTGATATTCATGGTTGATGTCCTTTCAAAGTGGATTGACAGCCTTCGCCACTTGGTTAATTTCGCTCTAAAATGCGCCACTGGTTTTGCCAAGTGCGACAAACCGTGTGGCGCATATATTCTGTCAGCGTTAGGCTATACGTTGTTACAATCGCGGGGGTTACTTAACCAGTAATCACACGCACCAAAAAGATCGTAACCATTACAAGCCCGAGTGAAACCTGAATTGCAATACTTACGAGCCAATTTTTGATGGTGCGCCATGAAACATCGAGCACGAATTTTCGATCGCGCCAGCGTTGCCATTCTGGCAATAATGCCCCAATGATCGAGCCAATCAGCATGCCTGGAATGTTCAGAATGAGTAGGCCAATGATACCACCAATCATGCTAAAGATTGTTGCCCAAATTGAGGCTCCACCACGGCGCTGGCCCAACGCACCAACCCAAATATCACTGGTCATGGCAATCAGGGCAATCGCGCCCAAAACGGCCAACGTGCCCCAGCCAATCACCACAAAATCGGTCATCGAGGCATACAATAATGCCCCAAGCCAAATCAAGGCTGCGCCTGGCAAGATTGGCAAAATTACCACGCTCACCAAGCCGAGAAACATAATCAACAATGCAAGTGCTAGTTCCAAATGTTAACCCTCAAAACGTAAATGGGTCTGCCCAACTTCGATCACATCGCCTGGTCGAACCAGTTGGCGGCCTTGTACTGGAATGCCGTTGATTTTGGTGCCATGACTGCTGCCTGCATCTTCAATTTCAATGCCACGAGGATCACGATAGATGATCGTATGGCGACGTGAAACGGTGCTATCACCGCTAATTGCCACGGCAAGCGAGGCTTCACGGCCAATAAAAATTTGATTTTCACGCAGCAAATAGAACTTGTTCAATTCGGCTCCCCGGACAACCGTTAATTTGCCCCACGCTGGCCCGCCTGCCGGAGCCGCGCTGGGTGGGGCATAACTCTGGTTCAATGGCGGCGTTGATCCGACGATTGGTTGCGAGGCAAGGTTGCGTTGCTGTTGGGCCATTGCTTGATCATAATGAATTGGTGGCGGTGGGGCAAAACCACCAGCGGGAATCGCCGCAGGGCGGGCGTTGTGCTTGCGACGGCGAATTAAAAAGACGGTTAATCCGCCCAAAACTACCAACATGACCGCGCTAAACCCAAGCAGCATGATTAAATTGGATTTTCCTTCAGGGCCGCCAACTGCTGCAGCACTACCTTTAACTGGGCCACCCAAGGCATTGCAAGCATTGACACGGCCTTTGCCAAGGTTGCTTGGCTCGAAATAGGTGATTGGGCCATAGCGCTTAATCGGATTTTGCGCTGAAATATCATCAGCAGTTTTTTCGATTTCAGCCCGTACTTGGTCGGCATTCCAATCGGGGTGTTGGGCAAATAGCAAGGCTGCCAAGCCAGCAACCACTGGCGTAGCTTGCGATGTGCCGCTCATTTGATCGTAGTTTTTGTTGAAGCGTTCTTCAGCAGGCAACTGACTGGTCATATACACATCGTAGGTGGGCATTGTTGAGTAAATGCCTGCCCCTGGTGCCGAAACCGAAATCCACTTACCATAGTTCGAAAAATCGGTTTTGCGATCATCAGGATCAGTTGCGGCCACGACCATGGCAAATTCTTCAACCCCAAAGGCGAAGTTGGGCAAGGGCACAAACGAATTACCAGCGGCGATAATCACCAGTACGCCAGCGGCATCGGCCTCTTTGATTGCCTCAACAATATCTTCGCTATCGAGCGGTAACATCGAGCCAAGGCTCATATTGATGATCTGGACATTTTTGCTAACGGCATAGCGAATGCCCGCAATAATATCTTGATTCGTGCCCGAACCATCGGCAGCCATCACCCGAATTGGCAAAATGCGCGTGCCCCCACCGGCAACCCCTGCAATTCCTTTACTGTTGTTGATGGTGGCGGCAATAATGCCTGAAACATGGGTTCCGTGGCCATTCTCATCCGATGGATCATCATCGCCATCGACAGCATCAAAGCCGTCGGTGCGCAAGACATCGACCAAATCGGGGTGGTTCATATCAACGCCAGAGTCGATCACGGCCACAGTAACATCGGAGTTACCCGTCAAATGCTCCCATGCACACGCTAAACCAAGTTGGCGAATGACCCATTGTTTATTTGCGTCGGGGTCGTTGGGTGGGCCAGTTAAGGCATTTTGGGCATAGACTGGCGTGCCGACCAGCAAGATCAAACAAAAAACAAGTGCAATGCGACGGCTCATGATATAATCGCCTCCTGACAAACACTCAGCACGCTGGAGGATTCCCCATGCGTTTCAAACAGTTGCTTATTGGCTGCCTTTTGCTTACACTCACAGCCTGTGGTGGCGATGATACCGCACCCGTCAACCAAGTCAAGGCATTTGTTGCAGCAACTGAAGAACGGAATGTTGATCGGATGATTGCCTTGATGGTTCCCGATATGCGGCGTGATGCTGGTTGGCAGCTGCGGCAGGTGATGCCACGAATTCAATCAATCGATTATCAAGATGATCAATATACACTCGAAAAAATTGATGATGGTCGGGCGTATGTGCAAGTTAATGGTATTTTGGTGGCGCAAATGACCGATGGCCAAACGGTTGAATATCCTGCCAATCAGTTAGTCGAGTTGATCGAGCAAGATGATGGCACATGGTTGGTGGCAAATAGTGGCTTTGAAATTCCAAACCAACCGTAGATTTAATCTAGAACGAGCGCTGAACATTCAGCGCTCGTTGGTTTTACTGGCTTGGCTCCACAATTTCGAGCACTGCCTCATTTAATGGTAAGGCATAGGCTCCTGCCGAACGTCGTGGGAATTGATGTTGGCTAACTGGCAAGAAGCGGCCTGCATCTTCCAAATAGAGATATTGGGTGATAACACTGCGCATATGCTCAATTTCCAACACATTGAAAGCATTTTTACCACGATACCAACGCCGCCCACGCCGCGAGGTTGCTGTGCCAGCCTGCACAATCACGGTACCTTGGCGCAAATCAGGGTCGAACTCCAAGGTGTTGCCAATGTATGAAGCATGGGTATGGCCACATAGCACCAACTCGACATTGCTGCGATCAAAAGTTCTAAGTGCTGCCGCCGCATTCTGAATCACATCGCGAGTTTCGCCTGGTGGCATGACCGGATGGTGGTGCATGACCACGATTTTGCATAAACTATCAGGATAGCGGGCTAAGCTTCGCTCAAGCTCCAGCAATTGCTGATCGGTCAATTTGCCGCCATCGACCGTAAACGAGCGGGTAGTATTGACCCCAACCGCCACGAAATCATCATTGCCCCACACTGGCTCTAAAATCGGCGAGATATATTTTTTGTAGTAATAGTTTGGCCGCAGCATCCGATAGAGTGCATTGTAAAGCGGCACATCGTGATTGCCCATCACCGCAATTGTCGGCTGAGGCAATTGGGCCACAAAATCGCGAATCGTCAGCCATTGACTGCGAATATCGGCTCGCTGCACAAAATCACCAGACAACACAGTTAAGGTTGGCTTGATTTGCCAAGCTGCCTCAAGAATTTGTTGGGCTTTTTCGGGGTTGAAGGGTGGGCCAGCGTGTAAATCGGAAAGGTGCAGGATGGTCGATGCCATTAAGCCGCTTCCTCGCCTTCACTTGCTGCTGTCGTGGGTTTGGCTTGAACCAAAGTTTTGCCCCGTGCAGCTTGGCTTAATTGACGGGTTACTGCCACAACGCCTGCGATCATCACTGCAAGCATGGTTAATTTAATCAGCAAAAGCAGCATATCCACCTCAAGTTGTAGAGAAAGAATCCGCGCTTATTGTACCATGGTGCAGTTTCCTTGCTAGTGTGGAGCAATCGTAATGCAACTATCGACTGAACGGGGCGATCTTACTCTGCGAGCAGCCCAAACTGATGAATGGCAAGCGTATCGACGTTTGCGCTTAATGGCGCTTCAACAACACCCCAGCTTTTTCGGCTCGGATTACGCCCAAAACGCCGCTGAACCTGATCGCTATTGGCAAGAACGCATGGCGAATTTAGACCCAACCAAACAGCAAACGTTTGTGGCGGTACACGAGTCGCAGTTTGTGGCAATGGTTGGTATTCGGCGCTTTACCGACCCAAAATCGAGTCATCAAGCTGATATTTGGGGAGTCTATACCGACCCAAATTGGCGTGGCAATGGCCTCAGTCGTCAGCTTTTGGGCATGGCCGAAGCCTGGGCTTGGCAACAATCGGTGCAGATTATTCGCTTAGCTGTGAATGTGGCCAATACGAGCGCCATTCAGCTGTATACCCGTTGCGGGTATGCCGTCTATGGGGTTGAGCCAATGGCAATTTATTACGAAGGTATCTATCACGATGAGTTGCTGATGACAAAAAAGAACATACAACATAGAACAGATTTGGATTAAATGTTGTGCTCGAATCCCCTGGCCTTCTTTCTCGCAGCGGCGAGCGAGGTGCGAGGGGAATTGCTGCATTGCTAGCTGATTGAATGATTAGTGCTCTACTCAAAACCCCAGCCTTCAGGGTTTTGTCAGGTGATTACCATTTGCACTCGACATTTACAACCTATAGTAGGAGTGTTATCAACGTATGAGTTGAAGGTTGAACCCATGAAAATCACTTGGTGGATCAGCTTGGGCGGTATATTGGTCAGTTTATAGCTGATGGTAGCATGTACCGCACCAACGAATCAGCGCAATCAGACACCGCCAATCACGACCACAACCACCCAACCACCCAACTATCACCGAATATGCTGCACCAACTCCAGGCAACATTCGCCTATATTCGATTGAACAGCAACAAGCGTTGGGCGAATTGGCAATTGGCGTAAATCCAGATGCATTGGGTATTATGCCAAACAGAGCTTGCCATTTGATCCTACAATGCTGCGCTGGACACCTGATAGCAATTATCTTTTGGCATTAACCTGCGACCCACGTACTCCATGGATCAGAACAAATGCAGTAGTGTATGAGAATAGCCCAACCTGTGATGCAGCTTCGCCAATTCAACATCAACGGCGAGGACTCGTCTTTCGGATGGCTGATCAGCAGCAATTGACCGAGATTGTGTTGCCTGCGCATACTGGCTCGATCAAATTAATCAGCCCAAACCTTCTTGGTATTATTGCTTATGTCAATCAAGAAGCCTTTTTGATTGTTTGCGATATTACAACTGGCCAACAAACCGTGCCGCTAGCGCTTGGCAAGGTTGTGCCAGTAATTGTGTATCCACGCTAAACCGTCAACAAGAATAGAGAAGCTAAATGTCGTAGGGTATAAGGTAAAAACCAGTTTCATTGTTTCCTGATCGTAGGTCGCTCCTAATCCCAATTAATCGCATATCGCCAAAGCTGCATTACGAATACTTAATAATGATAAAATAGAGCCTCAATGAAGAGCAGGTATTCCCCAAAACTTCCCTAGCGTAACAATCGAAGGAGATTCTGGCACGGCGCTAGGCTCACACTGTGTGGAGGTCGCTTGTATGGACCGTCTGAGGCATCGTTGGTCGTTAATTGGGACAATCCTAGCGTTAATTGGCTTGTGGAGTAGCTTGGTGGTGATTTCGCTGCCCCAACGAACCCAAGCCCAGCCTGTGGTCGAGGAACAACGGATTGTGGCGCGGATTGAGGCCAAAGATCGCGCTGATTCACTGGCACTTAGTGCGCGAGGCCTCGATTTGTTGGAAATGCGCGATAAGCACGATTTGTTTGCATTGATTACGCCAAGCGAATTGGCTAAATTGCAACAAGAAGGCTTTGTCGCTGAAATTGATCAAGAGCAAACTCGTTTGTTGCAAGAACCTTCAATCATGCCAGTCCAAGGTGGATTCCGCACGGTTGAAGAAGGCTATGCCTTGCTTGATCAATGGCATGCAACCTATCCCAACCTAACGGATTTGTTCACCTATGGGACTTCATGGGATAAAGTGACCGCTGGTGGGCCAGCAGGCTACGATTTGCGTGGGATCACACTGACCAATTCGTTGATTCCTGGGCCAAAACCAACCTTCTTCTTAATGTCGGCGATTCATGCCCGTGAAATGTCAACTGCTGAATTGACCTTGCGCTATACCGAGTATTTGCTTTCGCGCTATGAAACCGACCCCGATGTGCATTGGTTGCTTGATGAACACACAATTGTGATTGTGCCTTTTGTCAACCCCGATGGCCGCAAGATTGCCGAGCAAAGCTTATCGCAACGCAAAAATCGCAACACGGTTGATACTTCAAGTTGTAGCGGCGTGAATATTGGGATCGACCTCAACCGCAACTCATCGTTCCACTGGGGCGAAGTTGATAGCCCGAATGGTGATCGTTGTGGCGCAACATGGCCTGGCGTTTCAGCTGCTTCAGAGCCAGAAGTTGCCACCTTACAACAATGGATTCGTGGCGTATTTGCCGATCAACGTGGGCCAAGTGATACTGATCCTGCGCCAGATACCACAACCGGGGTCTATATCTCAATTCACTCATATAGCGATTTGGTCTTGTGGCCATATGGTCACTCAGCCCAACTTGCGCCAAACGATGCCGATTTGCGTGGTTTGGGCAAGAAATTCGCCAGCTACAACGGCTACACACCGCAAAAATCCGACGAACTGTATCCAACCAGTGGTACAACCGACGATTGGGCCTATGGTGAGTTAGGGGTAGCGGCCTATACCTTTGAAATTGGGCCAGAATCAGGCACATGTAGCGGCTTCTTCCCAGCATTTACCTGTTTGGATGGCCAAGCTCCTGGTAATTTCTGGGGTCGCAACTTGCCTGCCTTCTTGTATGCCTCGAAAGTTGCCCGTACACCATATTTGTTGCAACGTGGTCCCGATGCTTTGAATGTAACCGCTCAATCGATGAGCAATGGTTACAAATTGCTGGCAACGATTAATGATGTAACCAATGGCAACCAAACAATTGCTGCTGCCGAAGCCTATGTTGATACACCACCATGGCGAGCTGGGGCAACTGCAATTAGCCTGAGCGCAACCGATGGCAGTTTCAACAGCACCCAAGAAGCGGTCAATGCAACCATTCCGCAAACCTTGAATGCTGGTCGCCACTTAGTCTATTTCCGTGGGCGCGATGCTGCGGGCAACTGGGGGCCGGTTAGCGCTCAATGGCTCGATGTTGCACCGCAAGGCTTGGTTGGGTTTGTCCGCGCAAGCGATAACAATCAGCCAATTGCCAATGCAACGGTCGTCGCCACAACTGGCACGTTTACCAGCACGACGACCAGCGGCGCTGATGGCAGTTATCGTTTGGAATTGCCAGTTGGTAGCTACACGCTCAAGGCCAGTGGCACAGGCTTGACTCCTGCTAGCTACAACCTGACTGTTAGCAGCAATAGTTTCACAACCCAAGATATTAGTTTGGCGCAGTTGGCAGTCTTGACGACCTCGCCCAGTCCATTGACCTTCAACGTGGCCAGTGGCAGCCAAGATCGCACGTTGGTGGTGGGCAATGCTGGTGGTACAAGCTTGAATGCAGCCATCTCACTCGCTCCAACTGGCTATGAAGTTAAGAGCAGTGACGATGCTGGTGGCCCAAGCTATACTTGGAACGACATTAGTAGCACAGGTACACGCCTCAGTTTGGGCGATGATACCTGTTCGGTGGTGAACTTGCCAAGCAGCTTCAATTACTATGGCACCGCCTATAGCAAATTGATTGTCAACAGCAATGGTTTTGTTAGCCCAACCAATGCCACTACCTGTAGCTCAACTGGTACATCGACCAACGGCGTTGTGCCAAGCACGTCAACGCCCAACAATGTGATTGCAGCCTTGTGGGACGACCTTGATCCTGAAGGTTTGACGGGCACGAACGGGGTCTTTACCTATAACGATAGTGCCAACAATCAATTTATTGTTGAATTTAGTGGTGTGCCACACTGGGCAAACAATGGCAACTTCAGCCCCGAAGATTTCCAATTTGTGCTGAATCTGACAACTGGCGATGTTACGCTCAATTATCAAAACATTGATACCCAAAATAGCGTCAGTGTTGGTATCGAAGATAGCACTGGGGCCAATGGCTATCAGTGGGTCTATAACAGCACTGGCCGTTTACACGATAATTTGGCAATTCAATTTGCGGCCTATGCTGGCAGTGCCCCATGGCTCAGTTGGACACCTAGCAACATTGATGTAGCAGCGCGTGGTTCGACGAACGTCCAAGTAACCGCCAATGCTACAGGCCTTGCCAATGGCACCTATCGCACTCGCTTACGAGTTAACGCAGGAGCCAACACGATCAACGGCGACCAAACGGTTCCAGTGGTTTTGAATGTTGGTAGCTCGACAGTCCATGATGTTGCAGTTAGTGCACCGCAAGCAGCCTTGAGTGGGTTCGTTGGTTCAACCATCACCTACACGCTGAGCGTCACTAACACAGGCAATGTCAGCGATAGCTTTAACTTGAGCTTGAGTGGCAATGTTTGGCCAACAACCTTGAGCCAAACCAGTGTTAATTTGGCGGCTGGTGCAAGCACTACAATTCAAGTGTCGGTGGCAATTCCGGCCAATGCTGCCGCCAATAGCACGGATAGCGTGACTATTACGGCAACGTCGGCTGCCGATAGCAGTGCAACCAATAGCATCAGCTTGGTTTCAACCGCTAATAGCATTCCAGTCAGCCAATATAAGGTATTTATGCCCTATATTGTGAAGTAGTTCGAGCAGTTGGGGATTGAGGAATTTGTTGTTGGGATCGGTAACGAGGTTGTTATCGATCCCTTTTTCGATCCACGAAGGACACGAAGAGCACGAAGGATGTAGCTATTGGCGTTTGGCTATGGAAATCATGACAATTCGACACAACGTTCCGCTAACCCATAGCCGCTAGTTGTAATGGTTCATTGGGTTAAC